>JAIESJ010000013.1 GCA_019746155.1 Burkholderiales bacterium | reverse complement strand
GCCGCCCGTCGTGATCCATCGCGTCTGCTATCACAGCCCTCCTCTCTCCCTTTGGGAGAGTGGCCGGTTGTGTGGGACGGCGGCACATTTACAGCCGTTTGAAGCTGGAACGCTCGCGCACTCATCATCGCCAAGCTAGTCCATGTGCATGCCGCCGTTAACGTGAAGCGTGCAGCCCGTGACATAGGATGCTCCGGGCGACGCCAGAAACGCGACCGCGGCAGCCACGTCCTCTGCTTCGCCGAGCCGCCCCAGCGGGATCTGCCCGATCAGCGCCTCGCGCTGAGCGTCTGACAGTGCGCGCGTCATGTCGGTATCGATAAAGCCCGGGGCGATGCAGTTGACGGTGATGTTGCGGCTGCCGACCTCGCGTGCCAGCGACTTGGAAAAGCCGACGACACCCGATTTGGCCGCAGCATAGTTGGTTTGACCGGCATTGCCTGTCGCGCCGACTACCGAGGTGATATTGATGATGCGGCCGAAGCGCGCTTTCATCATACCGCGCAGCACCAGCTTGGACAGCCGGAATACCGACTTCAGGTTAGTCGACATGATGTCATCCCATTCCTCGTCCTTCATGCGCAGCAGCAGATTGTCGCGGGTGATCCCGGCGTTGTTGACGAGAATGGCAATGTCGCCGAACTGTTTTTGGATGCCGCCCAGCGCGGCCTCGACCTGCGCCGCGTCGTTGACGTTCATGACCATGCCGCAGCCCTTGATACCGGTGGCCGCCAGATTATGACTGATGCTTTCTGCGCCCGCGGCGCTGGTGGCGGTGCCGACGACTATCGCACCCTGTTTGCCGAGTTCGAGCGCAATCGCCTTGCCGATGCCGCGCGAGGCGCCCGTGACGAGCGCGACTTTGCCTTCGAGCATGCTCATTTCAGCGCCTGTACGGCTTGTTCAAGGGATTGCGGGTCGGTGATCGCCAGGCCCTGCAGGCTGCCGTCGATACGCCTGGTCAGTCCCGCCAGTACTTTACCCGGCCCGCACTCGGCGACATGCGTCACCCCCGCGCCCGCCATGTGGCGGATCACTTCCACCCAGCGCACCGGGTTGCAGGCCTGGCGCGCCAGCGCGTCCTTGATTGCTCCGGGATCGCTGACAGTCGCGACGTCGACGTTGTTGACCACCGGGATGCGCGGCGCGTTGAACGCAACCTTTTTCATGTACTCTGCAAGCCGGTCGGCTGCGGGTTTCAGCAACGATGAGTGAAACGGCGCGCTCACCGGCAGCATTACGGCACGCTTGGCGCCCTTGGCTTTCGCGGCCTCGGCGCCGCGCTCGACCGCCGTCTTGTGGCCGGCGATCACCACCTGGCTGGGCGCGTTGAAATTGACCGGCTCGACCACTTGCCCCTGGGCAGCTTCGCCGCACACGGCGCGCACTGCATCGTCATCGAGACCCAGTATCGCCGCCATCGCGCCGGTGCCCACGGGTACCGCTTCCTGCATCGCCTGCGCGCGGAAGCGCACCAGCGGTACGGCATCACGGAATGCGATGACGCCGGCGGCAACCAGCGCGGTGTACTCGCCCAGGCTGTGCCCTGCGACCAGCGTCGGTTCCGCTCCGCCGGCCTCGAGCCAGGCGCGGTATACGGCGTACCCCGCCGTCAGCATCACCGGCTGCGTGTTGACCGTCGAGTTGAGTTCCTCGGCCGGGCCTTCGGCGACGAGTTTCCACAGGTCCTGGCCAAGCGCATCGGAGGCTTGGGCGAAAGTGTCCTTCACGATTCCGGAATCGGCAAACGGCTGCATCATGCCCACGGCCTGCGAGCCCTGCCCCGGAAATACCAATGCGAATTTCATATCCTTTTAACCAATTTTTCAGCGTCAGGCTGCACAGGCTGCGAGCTTTAACTTTAAACCTTAAACTTCGGACCTACCATCTGACCAGCACCGCACCCCAGGTGAATCCGCCGCCCACGCCTTCAAGCAATACATGCTGCCCGGGGTGTATGCGCCCGTCGCGCACCGCTTCATCGAGCGCCAGCGGCACCGAGGCCGCCGAGGTGTTGGCATGGCGCTCGACCGTGGTCACCACTTTTTCCATGCTCAGCCCGAGCTTTCTGGCGGTGGCCTGAATGATGCGGATGTTGGCCTGATGCGGAATCAGCCAGTCGATGTCGGATTTCTGCAGCTTGTTGGCGGCCAGCGCTTCCTCGGCCACCTCGCCCAGCACCTTTACCGCGAACTTGAACACGGTGTTGCCTTCCATCTGCAGCAGCGGCCGGCCGCTCACCTTGCCGCCGCATACCGTGCCCGGCACCGACAGAGTACCGGCATAGCTGCCGTCGGCGTGCAGATGGCAGGAGAGGATCCCCGGCTCGGTGCTTTTTTTCAGCACCACGGCGCCGGCGCCGTCACCGAACAGCACACAGGTGCCGCGGTCGTTCCAGTCGAGGATGCGCGAATAAATCTCGGCACCGACCACGAGGATGTGGTCATACCGGCCGGATTTCATGAACTGGTCGGCGATCGTAAGGCCGTAGACGAAGCCGCTGCATACCGCCTGCACGTCGAATGCCGGACTGCCCTTGATGCCGAGTTTGGACTGCAGAATGCACGCGGTGCTCGGGAACACCATGTCCGGCGTCGTGGTGGCGACCACGACCAACCCGATGTCCTTGGGCGTGATGCCGGCGGCCTCGATCGCGCGACGGGCGGCATTGAGTGCGAGATCGCTCGTCGCCTCGTTATCCGCAGCGATATGGCGCTGGCGGATACCGGTGCGCGTGAAGATCCATTCGTCCGAGGTATCTACAGTGCGCTCGAGGTCACGGTTGGTCAGGATTTTTTTTGGCAGATAGCTGCCGGTGCCTGCAATACGGGAATAGAGAGTCATGCCGCGGTTTTTTGTAAATTGGACATGCGGTCGGTGATGTGCGCCAGAACCCCGGTGCTCGCTTCTTCCACCGCACGCTGAATCGCGAAGCCGAATGCGTAAGAGTCTGCCGAGCCGTGGCTCTTGATGACGATGCCGCGCAAGCCCAGAAGGCTCGCGCCGTTGTAGCACCGATGATCGACGCGGCGCTTGAAGGCGTTGAGCACGGGAAGCGCAACCAGGCCGGCGAGTTTGGTGAAAAGGTTGCGGTTGAATTCTTCGCGCAGATAGGTCGCCAGCATCTGCGCCAGGCCTTCCGAGGTTTTCAGCGCGACGTTGCCGACAAAGCCGTCGCATACCACGATGTCGGTGGTGCCTTTGTAGATATCGTCGCCTTCGACGTTGCCGTGGAAATTGAGGCCGCTCGCGCGCAGCAGTTCGGCGGCGCGCTTGACCACTTCATTGCCCTTGATGTCTTCCTCGCCGATATTGAGAAGCCCCACCGTGGGACGCTCCTTGTGTTCCACCGAGCCCGCCAACTCCGCGCCCATGATGCCGAATTGCAGCAGGTGCTCGGCGCTACAATCGACATTGGCGCCGAGATCGAGCATGTAAGTGTGGCCTTTGAGCGTCGGCAGAATGGTGGCAATCGCCGGCCGGTCGACGCCCGGCAGGGTTTTGAGCACGAAACGGGAGATTGCCATTAATGCGCCGGTGTTGCCGGCGCTGACGCAGGCGAGCGCCTCTCCGCTTTTGACCAGATCGATCGCGATGCGCATCGAGGAATCTTTTTTGTTTCGCAGGGCGCCGGCAGGCTGCTCGTCCATCTCGACGACCTCGCTGGCGTGCCGGACTTTCAGCCGCGGGCCCGGCGCGGCGCGGCAGCGTTTGAGTTCGGTTTCGAGCTCGTCCTGCAATCCCACGAGGATGAACGAGGATTGCGGATCGCGTTCCAGATATTCGAGTGCCGCAGGCACGGTGACATGCGCGCCGTGATCGCCGCCCATGCAATCGATGGCAACGGTCACATCCATCAGAAAGCCTCCTCTCGGGCGCCCGTCAAGACTGCAGCCGGGCGCCGACGCGGTATTTTAACGACGCGATTCGGCAAAGCGGGCGCGAATTACTCGCCTCTGGTCTTGATGACCTTCTTACCGCGATAGTAGCCGTTCGGGCTGATGTGATGCCGCAGATGTACTTCACCGGTGGTCGGTTCGACCGCCAGCGGCGGATTTGCCAGGAAGTCGTGCGAGCGGTGCATGCCGCGCTTCGACGGGGACTTCTTGTTCTGTTGAACTGCCATTTCCAGTACTCCTTACCGTTTGATTTCCTAGATTTTCTTCAGTCCTGCCAGGGGTGCGAAGGCACCGGGCTTTCCTCCACCCCGCTCCGTTCCTTTCGTCCGGTTGCTGCAGGTGCCTTCTTCTTCATGCCGCGGCGAAAACGGCAGACCCAGCAATATTTCGTCCTCGATCAGTCCCGCAACATCCAGCGCCGTGCTGGCCTCGACATAATCGATTGCGGCTGGGTCGGCGACAGTCCCGTCCAGATTCTCATCCCGGCGCGCCAGCAGTAACGCGTTGGACAGCCGCAGCGGGTAATCCAGTCGTTCCAGGCAGCGCTGGCAGCGCAAATGGAGCAGGCCGCTGATATGCAGGGCCAGAAGCGGCCGCTTTTCAGCGTCATGGCAGCCTTTTACTGTAAATTCAATGCTGCCGGCGGAGTCGTATAGAAAATCCTGGAGCCGCGCCAGACTGCTTGCGGGCAGATTGCCCCGTAATTCCTGCTCTGTCCGGGCGAATTCCAGACTATCGATGACAGCCTGTGCAGACATAAGCCGCGCATGATAGTATTTTTGCGTCAACCTGTCAAAGCCAGAAGACGGAAAAATCAGGTTTGGCAGACACTTAGAAAGTATTCGCCGCTCTCAAGCCGCCCCGCTCCCCATTTGAACCGCCTTGCCCTTATTCTTGCCTCGACTTCGGCCTATCGGCGCGCGCTTCTGGAGCGGCTGCGACTGCCATTCGACGTGCTTGCACCCGATGTCGACGAAACACCGCTTGCCGGTGAATCACCTGTCCAAACGGCCTTGCGTCTGGCCGAATCCAAGGCAGAGGCCGTCGCACCCGCTGCCGGGAGCGCGCTGATCATAGGCTCGGACCAGGTGGCGGTGCTGGGCGGACAGAAGCTCGGCAAGCCCGGCGATCATGCCGCGGCTGTCAAGCAATTGCGGGCGATGCGCGGCAGGCGCGTGGTCTTCCATACCGCGCTATGCCTGCTTAATACGACTTCTGGCAGAAAGCAGGTCGAAAACGTGCCGACCACCGTTTTTTTCCGTGACTTCAGCGAAACTCAAATCGAGCATTATCTGCGTGCCGAGCAGCCTTATGATTGTGCCGGCAGCGCCAAGATCGAAGGCCTGGGCATCGCCCTGGTCGAACACATCGAAAGCGACGACCCGAGTGCGCTGATCGGCCTGCCGCTGATGAAACTCACGACGATGCTCGGGAACGAGGGTGTCGAGGTCATTCCGGGATGACGGCCGCGCCAGGCAAGCTCTATCTCATTCCGGTCGCGCTCGGCAGCGAGGATGTATCGGCGGTGCTCGGCAGCGCGGCGTTACGCGTGTTGCCCGATCTCAGGCATTTCATTGCCGAAAATCCCAGGACGGCACGCCGGTTTCTCAAAGCTGCGGGCTATCCGCATGCCTTGACCGGCGCCGAAATCCGGACGCTCGATGAGCATACCGCCGCGGCGGAACTGCCGCGGCTGCTGGCGCCGCTGCTCGAGGGCGCGGACTGCGGATTGTTGTCGGAGGCGGGCTGCCCGGCGGTCGCCGATCCCGGCGCGGCGCTGGTGCGACTGGCGCACGGGCACGGCATACGCGTCGTGCCGCTCATCGGCCCGTCTTCGGTACTGCTGGCGCTGATGGCATCCGGCATGAACGGCCAGCGCTTCGCCTTTCACGGCTATTTGCCGGTGGACAAGACGGAGCGGCGAAAAAAACTGCTGGCACTGGAAACGCTGTCGGCGCAACAGGATGCGACCCAGATTTTTATCGAGGCGCCGTACCGCAACCAGGCCCTGCTGCAGGCGGTGCTTGAAACCTGCAATGCGGATACGCTGCTTTGCCTTGCCACCGACATCACGCTCGAGAGCGAGATGATACACACCCGGACGATCGCTGCGTGGAGAAAAAAGCCGCCGGACATCAACCGGCGGCCGACGGTGTTTTTGCTCTATCGCGTTAGGAATTTGTCGGACTTGTGTCCGACAAATTCCTAAGATGAAAAACACCAAAGAATGGAGTGAAAAGAACGCCATGCAAAAGATGTTTGTTGCGGCCGGCACGGCGTTGCGACACGCAAAGCTTCTTTCCTAAGCAGCCTGTTGCCGAAGCGTCGGTCAGCGGCGACCCGTTAGCACTACTACCCGTTCCGGTGCATGGGGGCCAAGTCCGACAGGCTGCTAGCGCAGCACGGCGTTGGGTCCTGCCAGGCGCACCAGCGTTTCCGCCATCGCCGCGCCAAACTTGCGGGCGACGCGTTCGGCGATATTCTCGCGCGGCGTGAAATCGACGATGTCCTCGGCCTTGATCACTTCGCGTGCCACGTACTCGACGCTGCCCATGGCGTCGGCCAGCCCGAGTTCGATGCTTTTCTGGCCGATCCACAGCAAGCCGGAAAACATTTCCGGCGTTTCCTTGAGCCGCTTGCCGCGCCCCTCCCGCACCACGGTGATGAATTGCTGGTGGATATCGCCGAGCATGTTTTCGGCGTATTCCTTCTGCGATTCACGTATGGGCGAGAACGGATCGAGAAAACCCTTGTTCTCGCCGGCCGCCAGCAGCCGGCGTTCAATGCCGAGCTTGTCCATGAGCCCGGTAAAACCGAACCCGTCCATCAATACGCCTATCGAACCGATGATGCTGGCCTTGTCGACATAAATTTTGTCGGCCGCGACAGCGATGTAATAGCCGCCCGAGGCGCAGATGTCCTCGACCACGGCATAGAGCGGGATATTGGGGTATTTCGCACGCAGCCGCTTGATTTCGTCGTTGATATAGCCGGCCTGCACCGGGCTGCCGCCGGGGCTGTTGATGCGCAGGACCACGCCTTGCGTGCCCTTGTCCTTGAAGGCCTGCTGCAGACCCGTCATGATGTTGTCGGCGCTGGCCGCGCCGCCGGCCGCGATCACGCCGCGTATTTCAACCATTGCCGTATGTTTTCCGGGCAGCGCGTCTTTTTTGCCGAACCAGCCCATGCCGATAAAGAGCAGCGCAAACAGATAAATGAACAGCAGCAGCTTGAAAAAAATGCCCCAGTGCCGCGCGCGCCGCTGCTCCTGGACTGCCGCCAGCGCCACCTTCTCGAGGATTTTGCGATCCCAGTTGTCGCCGGAGTTTCCCGGCACTGATTCAGACATGGTCTATTCTACCTTCCGCAACAAGTATGACTTCACCGCCGCGTTCCGCAACCGGCAACGCGACCAGACTTTTCCCACGGCACGGCCCGAGCACGCAATGGCCGCTGTCGGGCTCGTAAGTCGCGCCGTGCGTGGCACAGATCAAGTATAACTTGGAATGGTCGAAAAACTCACCTTCCAGCCAGTCGAGTTCGACCGCGACGTGTGCGCAACTGTTGAGGTAAGCGCAAACCTTTCCGCCGTAGCGGATCGCGAACGCGGCCCGGGTTTCGCCCTGATACTCAACCGTAAAGCGCACACCCTTGCCACGCTCTGGCAAGGCATCACTGGCACAGATCACGCGCGCTGCATCAGCCATTCGCGCAATTCCGGAAACCCGTCCACGCACGCAAGCGGCGCGTAAAGCAGCAGTTCCGCCCGGGGGTGGGCGCCATAAGCGACGCCGAGACGGGCCACGTCTGCATTTTGCGCCATTGCCATGTCGTGGGTGGTGTCGCCTATCATCAGCGTTTTGTCGCTGCCCACACCCAGGTCGCCCATCAGCGCCTGGAGCATGCCTGGGTGCGGCTTCGAAAAACCTTCGTCGGCGCAGCGCGTGGCATGGAAATAGGTCCTGAGCCCGGTTGCGTCGAGCGCACGATCGAGACCGCGCCGGCTTTTGCCGGTGGCGACCGCCAGCATGAAACCGCGGGCATGCAGTTCCTTCACGGTTTCGGCGGCGCCGGGGAAAAGCGTGGTGTCGCTGTCGCGCAGCAGAAAATGGTGCCGATAGCGGTCGACGACTTTGGGATATTCGGCGGGATCGAGCCCGGGCAGGATGTGCGCCATGGCGTCGTTCAGGCCCAGCCCGATGATGAAACGCGCGTTTTCCTCCGTGGGTACGGGCAGGCCCAAGTCGCCGCATGCCGCCTGCAGCGACGCGCTAATAGCGGCTGCCGAATCCATCAGCGTGCCGTCCCAGTCGAACACCAGCAGTTCAAAGCGTTTCGGCATGGTCATCCAAGCGTTTCAGAAAAGCCCCGAGTTCCTCCGGCAGCGGCGCCTCGAACGTTATCTCCTGCCCGCTGCGGGGATGCTCGATGACCACTTTGCACGCGTGCAGAAACATGCGTTTTAAGCCTTGTTTTGCAAGGATCTTATTGAGTGCGAAAGCGCCATACTTGGCATCACCCGCGATCGGATATCCCAAGTGCGCCAGATGCACCCGGATCTGATGTGTGCGGCCGGTTTTCAGTTCGGCCTGGAGCAGGCTGAATTCACGCCATGCCTGCTTGAGCCTGAAAACCGTGTGCGACGGCATGCCGTCCTGGTCGACGCTGACGCGGCGCTCGCCGGAGGCCAGCACGTACTTGTTGAGCGGCAGCCTGACGCTCTGCTTCTCGTTGCGCCATTGGCCGCGGACCAGCGCCAGATAGAATTTCTGCACGCGCCCGGCCCGCAGTTGCTCGTGCAGCGCTGTCAAGGCCGAACGCTTCTTGGCGAGCAGCAGCACGCCGGAAGTATCGCGGTCGAGACGGTGCACGAGTTCGAGGAAGTCCGCCTGAGGGCGTCCGTGACGCAGTTGCTCGACCACGCCATGGCTGATGCCGCTGCCGCCGTGCACCGCGAGTCCTGCCGGCTTGTTGAGCACCAGCAGCGCTTCGTCTTCATGCAGGATATGTGCGTCGAGCCGGCTCGCTTCGGGCGGCGCGATGCGCCGGCTGCGCTGCGCCACGCGCACCGGCGGGATGCGCAGCGCGTCGCCCGGCTGCAATCGGTATTCGGGCCCGACCCGGCCGCTGTTGACCCGGACTTCCCCGCTGCGCAGAATGCGGTAAACGTGGCTTTTGGGAACCCCTTTCAGCAGCTTTGTCAGGTAGTTGTCGATGCGTTGACCGGCGGCGTCTTCGTCCACTTCATGCCGGGTTGCGGAATCTTTACTTAACCCTTTCATTTGTTTATGCTATTCTTCGAGGCATCAGCCCGTGTCCGGGATTTGCGAGCGAAGTTGAGTCCTCGCGTGAATCCGGGAACATGCGTGGTGCGGCCTGCGAAAATTCTTTGGCGCAGGGGCCGGAAAACACTATCGCCAAGGCTGGGTTGCAAAGCCGGTCCCCTGCGTAGTCAGGTTGCGTGGCAGTAAACATGACGCACTGCACTACAGTTGGAGGCCGGACTGCGTTGGTTAATATCGCTCACCACATTAAGTAGCGATACTAGACGATTTACGCGCTCAAAACACTTTTTAAAGATTTTCGGATTCGCGCGCGACGCGGATCCCGGAACGGCAAACTGCGAGATTCGCATTCGAATGGTCACCCCTTACCTCCTACTTGTGCCCAGTGACTGAATGAATAGCTTGCTGCCCGCTTGATGCGGGCGTCAGCAGTTGTGCCCATCCCGTGTCGGCTTGAGCGCGGGAGAAGAAAATGAAACGCATGTTGTTCAACGCGACGCAGGCCGAAGAGCTGCGCGTCGCCATTGTCGATGGCCAGAAGCTGATCGATCTCGATATAGAATCTTCCAGCAAAGAGCAGCGCAAAAGCAATATCTACAAGGGGGTCATCACCCGCATCGAGCCCAGTCTCGAAGCCGCTTTCGTCGATTACGGCAGCGAGCGCCACGGTTTTCTGCCCTTCAAGGAAGTCGCCCGCGGTTATTTCAAGCCCGGCGTCGACGTTGGCCGCGCCCGCATCCAGGACGCCCTCAAGGAAGGCCAGGAAGTCATCGTTCAGGTCGACAAGGACGAGCGCGGCAACAAGGGCGCGGCACTGACCACTTTCATCAGCCTCGCCGGCCGCTATCTGGTATTGATGCCGAACAATCCGCGCGGCGGCGGTGTTTCCCGCCGCATCGAGGGCGAGGATCGCAACGAGCTGCGCGATGCGATTTCCCAGCTCGAAGTGCCGCAGGGCATGAGCGTCATCGCCCGCACCGCCGGCATCGGCCGCAGCGTCGAGGAACTGAACTGGGACCTCAACTACCTGCTGCAGTTGTGGCATGCCATCGAAGACGCGGCGAACCAGCAGAGCGGCGCCTTCCTGATCTACCAGGAATCGAGTCTGGTGATCCGCGCCATCCGCGATTACTTTCATCAGGACATCGGCGAAATCCTGATCGATACCGAGAGCATCTACGAGCAGGCGCGCCAGTTCATGAGCCACGTCATGCCCGGCACCGTCAACCGCGTAAAGCTTTACAAGGACGACGTGCCGCTGTTTTCGCGCTTTCAGATCGAGCATCAGATCGAATCGGCCTATTCGCGCGCGGTCAACCTGCCCTCGGGCGGCGCGGTGGTGATCGATCACACCGAGGCGCTGGTGTCGGTCGACGTCAACTCGGCACGTTCCACGCGCGGCGCCGATATCGAGGAAACGGCATTCCGTACCAACCTCGAAGCCGCTGACGAAATTGCGCGCCAGCTGCGGCTGCGCGACCTGGGCGGGCTGATCGTGATCGACTTCATCGACATGGAAAACGCGCGCAACCAGCGCGAAGTCGAGAACCGCTTGCGCGAAGCGCTCAAGTACGACCGGGCCCGGGTGCAGACGGGCAAGATCTCGCGCTTCGGACTGATGGAGCTCTCGCGCCAGCGCCTGCGTCCGTCGATCGGCGAAACCAGTTACATCCCTTGCCCGCGCTGCCACGGCACCGGCCACATCCGCGGCACCGAATCGACGGCGCTGCACATCCTGCGCATCATTCAGGAAGAGGCGATGAAGGACAACACGGCGTCGGTGAACGCCCAGGTGCCGGTTGATGTCGCGACGTTCCTGCTCAATGAGAAACGCGTCGACCTGCAGCTGATCGAAGCGCGCCACCGCGTATCGGTGATGCTGATTCCGAACATTCATCTCGAGACGCCGAATTACTCGATCACGCGCCTGCGTCACGACGATCTCAACCAGAGCGAACCGCTGCCGCCGAGCTACAACATGGTGGAGCTGCCGGCCGAGGAGGAAAAGCAGCAGATCGAGGCACAGGAAGCCGCCGCGCCGCGCCAGGAAGCGGCGGTGAAAGGCATTACGCCACTGCAGCCGGCGCCGGTGGTCAGGGAAGAAACCCCGTCGCAACCGGCGGCGCAATCCCAGGAAGCATCGATCATCGGCAAGATCTTCGGCTGGTTCAAGCGCAAACCTGCCGCGGCCGCCGTCGCAGAGCCGGCGCGTCCGGCAGCGCGTGCGGCGCCGCGTGGCCGCCGCGACAACGGACAAAGAGAGGGCAGGCGGCGTGATGGGGGGCGGCGTGATCAGTTCCCGCAGGCCGGCCGGCCGCCGCGTCCCGAGACGCCCGCACCGCAGCAGGACGAGCAGCGCCGCGAGCGGGATCAGCGCCGGCGCGGCGGCGGCGAGCGGGAACGTTCCGACGCCCGCCGCCAGGAATCCAGGCGCCCGGATGACAACCCGCAGCAAAGACAGCGCGCGCCGCGCGAGCCACTGCAGACCGAGCCGGCCCAGAAGCAGGCCGCTGAAGACGCGCGCGAACCACCGCAACAGCCTCCGCGCGAACATGGTGAAGGACGCGGCCGCCGTCGCCGCGGACGTCGCGATCGCCATGAGCAACACGCCGAAACCGGTGCGGGCCGGCCGCAGGAAAATCCGGAACAAACTGCACAAGCGGCGGCGGTTGCCGAGCATTTTTCCATCCCGGAACCCGCTGTCGATGCCGCCCCGGTCGTCCCGTCGGAGAAACGTGCCGCGCCCGGGACGCAAAGAGGATCTTCAACAACGATGCCTGCCGCCCCCGGCGAAGAGCGGCCCGTGCTCGAGGCGCAACCGGTGACGACCGCCGGTGAATACGCGCGCGAGATCGTCGCGTCGGAACCGGTGGCGCCGCAGGAAAGGGTTCGCCAGACTGCACCGGCGACGTTGCGGCTGGACTGGTCTTCGGGGCTGACCCAGATCGAGACTGATCCCGAGAAGCACAAAGCCGCGCTGGCCAGGATGCGGGAAGAGCGGCCGGCAGTGCGCGCGAAGCGCGTCCGTCCGCCGCTGCCGCCGGTGAGCGACGAACCGCTGGTTCAGGTGGAAACGCGCAAAGCGGACAGTACGGTGGATGCCGCCGTGATTGCACAGCGGGCTGCGCCGTCCGAGCAGTCGCCGACCGCGACAGCAGGCTAGTTCTTCAGTTGTTCCTGGATGTGGCGCAGCAGACCCTGCGCCGCATCTTCCACCATATCGAGCACATGCTCGAATCCCTGCGGCCCGCCGTAGTAGGGGTCGGGCACGTTCCGCCGTCCGCTATTGGTAGAAAAATCCATAAATAACAATATCTTATGAGAGTGTTCCGGAGGGCATTCCGCTTTCAGCATGTGAAAGTTGTGTTCGTCCATCGCCAGCACGTAATCAAATTCGGCGAAATCCGTTTTGCAGACCTGCCGGGCGCGCAACTGGCTCATGTCATAGCCGCGGCCATGGGCGGCCCGCTGGGCACGCTTATCCGGCGGGTTGCCGATGTGGTAATCGTGGGTCCCCGCTGAATTGCTCACGATCCGGTGCGACAGTCCGGCTTTCTCGACGTAGTGCTTGAACACCGCCTCGGCAGTCGGCGAACGGCAGATGTTGCCCATGCAGACGAACAGGACCTTCACTTGCATCGTTGATTACGCTGCCGTAATGAACAGCCGTTCCTTCAGCACCTTGAGCTGATCGCGCAGCTCGGCGGCGCGTTCAAACTCGAGATTCTTCGCGCAGTCGAGCATTTCCTTCTCGATACGCTTGATCTCGCGCGTGAGCTCTTTCTCTCCCATCGTGTCATACCGGGCCTGATTCTGCGCCGTCCTGAGCTCCTGGCGCGCGGTCTCATGGTCATAGACGCCATCGATGATGTCCTTGATGCGCTTCATGATCCCTTTCGGCGTGATGGCATGCGCCTTATTATATGCAAGCTGCTTGGTACGGCGGCGATCGGTTTCGTCTATCGCACGCTTCATCGAATTGGTGACCGTGTCGGCATAGAGAATGGCCGTACCGTTGATGTGGCGCGCCGCGCGGCCTATGGTCTGGATCAGCGAGCGCTCGGAGCGCAGGAAACCCTCCTTGTCGGCGTCGAGGATGGCGACCAGCGATACTTCCGGGATATCCAGGCCCTCGCGCAGCAGGTTGATGCCGACCAGCACGTCGAATTCGCCCAGCCGCAGATCGCGGATGATCTCGACGCGCTCCACAGTTTCGATATCGGAGTGCAGGTAGCGCACCTTGATACCGTGCTCGGACAGGTAATCGGTCAGGTCCTCGGCCATGCGTTTGGTAAGCGTGGTGACCAGCACGCGCTCGCCGTTCCTGACGCGGTCGTTGATTTCCGACAGCAGATCATCGACCTGGGTCGCCGCGGGGCGCACTTCCAGCCTCGGGTCGACAAGTCCCGTGGGCCTGACCACCTGCTCTACCACCCGGGCCTGGTGCGTGCGTTCGTATTCGGCGGGCGTGGCCGACACGAAAATCGTGCGCCGCATGACTTTCTCGAACTCGTCGAAGCGCAGCGGCCGGTTGTCGAGCGCGGAGGGCAGACGGAAACCGTAATCGACCAGGTTCTCCTTGCGCGCGCGGTCACCGCGGTACATGCCGCCCAGCTGCGGGATGGTGACGTGGCTCTCGTCGATGACCATCAGCGCATCGTGCGGCAGATAGTCGATCAGAGTGGGCGGCGGCTCGCCAGGCTTGCGTCCTGACAGATGGCGCGAATAGTTCTCGATACCCTTGCAGAAGCCCATTTCATTGAGCATTTCAAGATCGAAGCGCGTGCGCTGCTCGATGCGTTGCGCTTCTACCAGCTTGTTGCGGCTCTGGAACCATTCGATGCGCTCGCGCAGTTCGGCCTTGATGGCCTCGATCGCGCGCAGCGTGGTCGAGCGCGGCGTCACATAGTGGCTCGAAGGGTAAACGGTAAAGCGCGACACGCGCTGCAGGACATGGCCGGTCAGCGGGTCGAAGATGTGGATATTCTCGACCTCGTCGTCGAACAGTGTGACCCGCACCGCAGTTTCTGAATTTTCAGCAGGAAAGATGTCGATCACATCACCGCGCACGCGGAACACGCCGCGCCGGAATTCGAGCTCGTTTCTTTCGTACTGCATCTCGGTCAGGCGCCTGATCGCGTCGCGCTGCGCGAGCTTTTCCTTTTCCCGCAGATGCAAAATCATGCCGTGATAGTCGACCGGATCGCCGATGCCATAGATCGCCGACACGGTGGCGACGATGATCACGTCCTTGCGCTCGAGCAGCGATTTGGTCGCCGACAGCCGCATCTGCTCGATGTGCTCGTTGATGCTCGAATCCTTCTCGATGAACAGGTCCTTCGACGGCACGTAGGCTTCCGGCTGGTAGTAGTCGTAGTAGGACACGAAGTACTCGACCGCGTTGTCCGGGAAGAACTCGCGCATCTCCGAATAGAGTTGGGCGGCGAGCGTCTTGTTCGGTGCCAGGATGAGCGCCGGGCAGCCCAGGCGCGCGATGACGTGCGCCATGGTGTAGGTCTTGCCGGAACCGGTGACGCCCAACAGCGTCTGGAACGCCAGCCCGTCGCGCACCCCGGCGGTCAGCTTCTCTATGGCTTCCGGCTGATCGCCCGCCGGCTCGAACGCCTGATAGAGCCGGTACGGGCTGCCGGGAAAGCTGACCGGCGCCGGCGCCGGGTGCGCGGCGGGCACGGGCTTTGATGCGGGATAGGCCATTCCAGTATTCAATTTTGCGACGAAACCGTAAATTGTCCCATAGTGTCCCCGACTGGCGCCAGTTTTTTGCCGTACACTTCCGGAATCCGGCCACACCGAAGTTCCTCGAGCGGGTAGAATAGTATTTTTTTGGCGAAAATCCACGCCCGTCTTTTTTAAACGATTTTTTCAGCAACTTATACCGATGAACGCCTCCCTGCTTGCAGCCGTCGAGATGGCACCGAAAGACCCGATTCTGGGGGTGACGGAAGCCTTCAACGCGGATCCCCACCCCAATAAAGTGAACCTTGGCGTCGGCGTCTATTGCGACGACAGCGGCAAGGTTCCCGTCCTCGAATCTGTCCGCCGCGCCGAGCAGAAGCTGGCGGAAACCCCCCTGCCCCGAAACTACCTGCCCATCGACGGTCTGCAGGCCTATGACCGGGCGGTCCAGGCACTGCTCTTCGGCGCGGACAGCGAGGCCGTACGCGAGGGACGTATCGTCACTGTGCAGACGCTGGGCGGAACCGGCGGTCTTAAGGTTGGCGGGGATTTCCTGCGCCGGGTCAGCCTCGACGCCCGGATCTGGATCAGCGACCCCAGCTGGGAAAACCACCGCGCGATCTTTGAATACGCGGGGTTTACGGTCAACACCTACCCCTATTTCGACGCGTCCACCCATGGCGTCAATTTCGACGGCATGATGGACACGCTGCGGAAGCTGCCGGCCGGCTCGGTCGCTTTGCTGCACGCGTGCTGCCACAATCCGACCGGCGTGGACCTGTCACCGCAGCAGTGGGAGCAAGTCATTGCAGTCGTCAATGCGCGCGGGTTGGTGCCTTTCCTCGATATCGCCTACCAGGGCTTTGCCGAGAGTATTGACGCCGATGCCGCGGCGGTACGCCGTTTCACCGAGACCTGCCCGGTCGTCTTTGTTTCCAGTTCGTTTTCAAAATCGCTCTCGCTCTACGGCGAGCGGGTGGGCGCGCTTTCCATCGTCACCGAGAATGCGGAGGAAGCGGCCCGCACCCTGAGCCAGCTGAAGCGCATCATCCGCACCAACTATTCCAACCCGCCGACTCACGGCGGGCAGACCGTCGCCATGGTGCTGACGACGCCGGAGTTGCGCTCGCTGTGGGAACAGGAACTCGGCCAGATGCGCGACCGCATCAAGACCATGCGCCGTGAGCTTGTCGAAAAAGTCCGTGCCATCCGGGCGGATTTCGATTTCGGCTTCGTCACCCGGCAGCGGGGGATGTTCTCCTATTCCGGGCTCACCAGGGAGCAGGTGCGGCGGCTGCGCCAGGAATTCTCGGTCTACGCCATCGACAGCGGCCGCATCTGCGTGGCAGCGCTGAATTCCGGAAATATCGACTACGTCGCCAAAGCCATAGCGAAGGTTCTGGTCTGACACGGCTGACGCACCAGACAAAGCGGTCACGCGTTGCGCGTGGCCGCTTTTTTCGCTTGTCGACGCGGATCCCGGACGCTTATTTTTTTCGTTCTTGTTTCCGAACAGGCGCTCGCTCCACTCCCCGACTTTTGCCCCTACCGAAGTGCCCAAACCCGGCCCCAGTATCGCGGTACCTGCTACGGCGCCGGCAACAGTGCCTGCCGTCGGCAGCAGCAACGGCGAATCGACCCGGCAACGTTGAGCGGCACTCACGACAGCGGTGCGCTTAAGCCACTTCATGCTGCTCCAATTCTCCTTTGATAACGTTGACCCGAATGGCTCAAACCTTTAATATATGCGGCTTTCCCATAGCAGCACCAGTCAGTTTTTCAAGGTTTTTTCCCCGATAGCTCAGTCGGTAGAGCGACGGACTGTTAATCCGCAGGTCCCTGGTTCGAGCCCAGGTCGGGGAGCC
>JAIESJ010000249.1 GCA_019746155.1 Burkholderiales bacterium | reverse complement strand
GCCCGAGATCGCCCGTTGCCACGTGCGAACGGCGGGTGCGCCCCTCACGCTGCACGTTCCGATTCCGGCAAACAATCACGTCTCGGTCGCTCATTGCCGCCTGCCGCACGCCGTGAGCGAATGTCTGGCCAGGCTGCACACCGAGCTCGGCAACCTGCCGCATGCCGCGGAACACCTGTCGCGGCTGGCGCGTCATTACCGGCCGGGCGCAGGCTGGGCGCAGGCGTTCGCCGGCGTTCTCGCCGAGCTCTTTGCGGCCGACGGTCTTCTCGTGCTCGATCCGCGCGATCCGGCGCTCGCTGCTTCGGCCGCTGTGCTCCACCGGCGCGCCCTCGAGGACGCCGAGCCGATTTCCAATGCG
This sequence comes from Burkholderiales bacterium, assembly GCA_019746155.1. Lineage (GTDB taxonomy): Bacteria > Pseudomonadota > Gammaproteobacteria > Burkholderiales > SG8-41 > CAKKQX01. Next base: position 16,246 of record JAIESJ010000249.1, on the reverse strand, counting down.
CTTCTCGAACAGGGGCGCGTGCTCGAAGCGCGCGGCTGGCACGTTCCGGTTCATGTCCGAGAAAGCGTGCCGCTCTCTTTCTTCCACGCCGAAAGTCCCGAAGGACCCCGCTACCGGTTGGCGCCGGCTCTTGATGATGGATACGCGGAAATCGGCGGCAAGCGCACGTATGCGCTCCACGAGCTGCTCGACTACTTGGAGCGCGAGCCGGGGCGCTTCAGCACGAGCGCGCTGCTTCGTCCCATTTTGCAGGACACGCTTCTGCCGACGGCCGCGTACGTCGGCGGTCCCGCCGAAGTCGCTTATTTCGCTCAGCTTCCGCCGCTGTATGCCGCTTATGGGCTTTCGATGCCGCTTATCGTTCCGCGCGCCCGCTTTCGCGTTCTCGAGCATCGCGTGGGGCAGCTGCTTACGCGGTTGGGCCTGGCCGCCGACGACCTTACACGCCCGACGAGTGAGCTGCTCGCTAAGCTACCATTCGCGAAGGGGATTCAACAGTCTCCCGCAACGCTCGAGTGCACATTGGTAGACGGATTCGAGTCGGCGCTGCGCGGTGCTTTTGCAAAAGTCACAGCGGAGGGGCCGGCCTTGGCAACAGCCGTTGAGAACATGCGCAGCATCGTGCGGCAGACTGCCGCGAAGCTTCGCAAGAAATACGAGAAAGCGTTGCTCCACCAGGATCGCTCGTGGATGGAGGATACCGAGCGGCTGAAGACGCTCCTCTATCCCGAGGGCGTTCCACAGGAGCGCTTTTATGGCATCTCCTATTTTGCAGCGCGCTACGGCGAGCGCGCCTTCGTCGAGCGCGTGCTCGAGTCGGTGACGCCGTTCGACGCGACGCCGAAGGATCTGCGCTTATGAGCCGCGATCGACGCGCGATCACTTCTACGCCGCATCATCGGCACGCGCCACGGTAGGCCGCTGCTCATGAGTCGCTTCTCGATCGGCATCGTATGCCTCCCCAGCCTTGGAGGAAGCGCTGTTGTCGCCTCGGAGCTGGCAGCGGGGCTCGCCGACCGCGGACACGATGTTCACTTAATAGCAAAAGCGCTCCCCAACGGGCCACCGCCGGCGAACGAGCGGCTGAGCTTCCACCGTGTGAACGTTCCGGGCTATCCGCTGTTCGAACAGCCGCCGTATACGGTTGCGCTAGCGTGCGCGATCGTCGAGGTCGCGCGCGATCACCGGCTGGGTGTGGTGCATGTGCACTATGCCGTGCCTCATGCCACGAGCGCCTACCTCGCACGCCAGGTATTGGGACGTCAAGCGCCGCGCTTGATCACATCGCTACACGGCACTGACGTTCTGCGCGTCGGCAGTCTGCCGGATTATCGGAGCGTCACGAGCTTCGCGGTGGCGCAATCGGATGGAGTCGTTGTTCCGTCGGTTTTTCTCGAGGGCGAAGCGCACAGATTGCTGGAGTTGCCTGAGTGTCTCTCGGTCGAGATCATGCCGAACTTCGTCGACACCGAGCGATTCTCTCCGGCAGTGGTTCGAGATTGCGACGCGCTACAGGCACTGTTCGAAGACGCCGACGCGCCCTCGGGCCCCTTGCTCTTCCATGTCTCGACCTTCCGGGCGATCAAAAGAGTGCAAGACGTGATCGACGTCCTCGCGCACGTCCGACGCGAGTTGCCCGCGCGCCTAGTACTAGTTGGTGATGGACCCGAACGCGCCGCGGCGGAAGCGCACGCGAGCAAGCTCGGGCTCGAACGGTGGGTACGCTTCCTAGGAAAGCGGCGTGACTTCGTAAACTACCTCCAGCAGGCCGACGTCTTTCTCCTGCCCAGCGAGACGGAGAGCTTCGGCCTCGCGGCACTCGAGGCGATGAGCACGGGCATTCCGGTGTTTGGCTATCGCGTCGGCGGCCTGCCGGAGCTCGTGACGGACGAGGTTGGCCGTCTGGTGGCGCCGTTCGACGTGGACGCGCTCGCTCAAGCAGTGCTCGACGTCATACGGGTCCCCGCGACGCAGGCCGCCCTCGGGCGTGCGGCGCGCGCACGCGCGCTCGAACATTACCGCGCAGAGCCCGCGCTCGAGCGCTACGAAGGGTACCTGCAGCGCGTGCTTGAACGCGCTCCCGCGCGAGAAAACCAATGAAGCGCTCATGTTCTCGCGGCATGGTTAGACTTGTGGGGATGTTGCTCATGCTGCTCACTGTAGTGCCAACGGAAGTCGTCGGAATGGACCACCCTCTGCACCCGGGCGCGCTGGCGCACGCGCTCGACCGTCTCGCTCACACTATTCGCGTGCTGTACGTAGGCGCGCACCCGGACGACGAGAACACACGGCTGCTCGCCTATCTTGCGAATGCGCGCCACGTGACCGTCGCCTATCTATCATTGACGCGCGGCGAGGGGGGGCAGAACCTCATCGGACCCGAACAAGGCGATTTGCTCGGTGTGATTCGAACGCAGGAATTGCTCGCGGCGAGACGACTCGACGGCGCGCTCCAGCTCTTCAGCAGCGTGCGCGACTTCGGCTATTCGAAGCGAGCGGACGAGACGCTGGCCGCATGGGGGCACGAAGCGGCGCTTGCCGATGTCGTGTGGGTGATTCGCACTTTCCAGCCCGATGTGATCATCACGCGCTACGACGAACACCCGCCTAACCACGGCCACCACACCGCGTCCGCGATTCTGGCGCGTAAGGCGTTCACCGCCGCAGCCGACCCGAATCGCTTTCCCGAACAGCTCCGTGCTGGTGTCACGCCGTGGCGGGCCGACAGGCTCCTCCACAACGTTTGGCGTATACGCGAGAAGTCACCGGACACGCTGACGATCGATGTCGGTGACTACGATGTGCGCCTCGGGTTGTCCTACGGCGAGCTCGCGGCGCTTTCCCGCAGCCAGCACAAGAGCCAGGGCTTTGGCACGCCGGCCGTGCGTGGGCCGCTTCTCGAGTCGTTCGTGCCAGTTGCCGGCACGCGGCCCACAAAAGACATCTTCGAGGGGCTTGCGCTCGGGTGGGAGCGGTTCGGCTCGGCGGGGACTGCACTCGCGCGGGCGCTCGAGGAGGCGCGCACGAGACTCGAACGGGATGCGCCGGAACGCGCGTTGCCATCGCTCCTGAAGGCGAACCGTACGCTCGAAGCGCTGCCAAACCAGCCGCGCACGAGGGATGCACGCGCCATGCTTGACGCGCTCATCGCATCAGTGGCGGGTGTTTTTGTGCGGGCGACCGCGCCAACACCCGCTGCTTCCCCGGGCACGCGCCTTCCAGTGAGCGTGGAAGTCGTGATGCGGCGGCCTGCAACAATGACATTGAAGCGCGTCGTTTTTGCGGGAACAGATGCGCTTGAGCTCAACGCCCAGCTTCACGTGAACGAAAAGCAGGAAATCTCGCGCGAGGTGATCGTACCCTCGCGAGCGAACCTGTCGTGGCCTTACTGGCTGCGCGCTTCAGGCGCTGTGCGAAATTGGGGCGAAGGCGGACGCGACCCGGTCGGCGAACCGAAAGGGCCGCCGCCGTTCGCGGTAGACGTGGATCTCATGGTCGGCGGCCGGACCGTCCGCGTAACCGCTCCGCTCCAGTACGCGTGGACCGATCGCGTGCTCGGCGAACGCACACAACTCGTGACGGTGACGCCTCCCGTAACAATCACGCCCGCGCGGAAGGCTACGATGTTGCCCAACGGCGCAGCGACCCGCGTGACGCTGCGCGTGCGCGCTTGGAAGGACGAATTGAAGGCGATTGTCCGGCTGCCCGTACCGCAGGCGTGGAGCGTGCGGCCGGCGGAGGCCCCCGTCGCGCTTGCCCAGGCAGGGGATGAGACCCTCGTGCACTTCGAAGTGACAGCACCGGCCGCCGCCGCGGCTGTGTCGCTCACCCCAGAGGTGATCGTCGACGGCCGCACATGGTCCTGGCGCGAGGACGTCATCGACTATCCGCACGTGCCGGTCCAGCGCGTGCTGCAGCCCGCAGCCATCCGTTTCGTGCCGCTCTCGATCCGTTTGCCGCAAGGATTAGTGGGCTACGTCGCCGGTTCCGGCGACACTGTCATGGAGGACCTCGCGCATATCGGGGTTCGCATACAGCGTATCGACGAGGAGACATTGCGCAGCGGCGACCTCACCGCCTATGCCGCGATTGTTCTCGGGATCCGCGCGTTCAATACGCGGGATGTGCTGCGCACCGTGCATGAGCGGCTCATGCGCTACGTGGAGCAAGGCGGCACACTCGTCGTGCAGTACAACACGCAGAACCGATGGTCCGGGCTCGACGCGCCGATCGCGCCGTACGCGCTCACGATCGGTGCCGATCGCGTCACGGACGAGAACGCCGAGATGGTGCCGGTAGACCCATCGCACCCGGTGCTAATGACGCCCAACCGCATCGGGCCGGAGGACTTCGCCGGCTGGGCCCAGGAACGCGGCCTGTATTTCGCCGCCCAATGGGACGCGCGCTTCACGCCGGTGTTGCGCATGGCCGATCCGGGCGAGCCGCCGGTCCTCGGCAGCCTCCTCGTCGCACGCTACGGCAAAGGCCGCTACATCTACACCGGACTTTCGTTTTTCCGGCAGCTGCCGGCAGGTGTGCCGGGCGCGTATCGCTTATTCTCCAACTTGATCGGCAGGAGCTAACGTCCGGTGGAACAGGATAACGTGCCCATCGTGGACGAGCCGCCACCGATTCTCGGCCGGTGGCGAAACCTGTACCTGCTGGTCGTGATCGAGCTCGCCGTCATCATCGCCGTGCTCTACGCGTTGACACGGTGGGCATCGTGAGCGGTCTCGACTGGCTCGTGCTCGTGGGCACACTGGGTTTCATCGGCGTGTATGGCGCGTGGAAGAGCCGCGGCGTGCGCACCATGGAAACGTACTTTCGCGACCGTTCGCTGCATTGGCCGACGATCGGCCTCGGCATCATGGCGACCCAGGCGAGCGCCATCACGTTCCTCTCCACGCCGGGCCAAGCGTACGCCGACGGCATGCGCTTCGTGCAGTTTTACTTCGGGCTGCCGCTCGCGATGGTCGTCATCGGGGCGGTGTTCGTGCCGATTTTTCACCGACTCAACGTCTATACGGCTTACGAGTATCTCGAGCATCGGTTCGATGTGCGCGTGCGCTGCCTGGGCGCGCTCCTCTTCCTCGTGCAGCGCGGGCTCGCGGTCGGCATCACGATTTACGCGCCGGCGATCATCCTGAGCACCATACTCGGCTGGCCGCTCGGCCTGACGAACCTGGGCATCGGGCTCCTGGTCATCGCCTACACCGTTTTCGGCGGCGCCCGCGCGGTTGCCGAGACGCAGAAGCAGCAGATGATCGTGATGCTGGGCGGGATCGCGCTGGCTGGTGTGCTGATTTTCCTGCGGCTGCCCGAGTCGGTGACGTTGCCCAACGCAGTGAAGCTGGCCGGAGCATTCGATCGCATGAACGCGGTCAGTTTCGATCTCGATTTCGCCAGCCGCTACAACTTCTGGTCCGGCATCGCCGGCGGCTTTTTTCTGGCCCTGGCCTATTTCGGCACCGATCAATCGCAGGTCCAGCGTTACCTGTGCGGCCGCTCGATCTCAGAAAGCCGTCTGGGGCTGCTCTTCAACGGCATGCTCAAGGTGCCCATGCAGTTGGCTATTCTGTTCGTAGGCGTGCTCGTGTTCGTGTTCTACCTGTTCACCCAGTCGCCGCTCCTCTTCAATGCTTCGCTCCTCGAGCAGGTTCGGGGCACACCACATGCGGCCGAGCTGGACGCCGTGAGCAAACGCTACGATCGCGCATTCGAAACACAGCGCCTCGCGGCCGAGGCATATGTCAGCACGCTCGATAGCGGCAGCGATGCTGCGGCAGCCAAGGATCGCTTGCGGGCAGCGGCGGCTGAGGTGGAAACGGTCCGGAAAGAGGCCCGAGCGGTGGTCGCGCGCGCTGCCGGGCGTCAATACGCAGGACACGGATTACATCTTCCTCTCGTTCGTGCTGAGCTACGTACCGGCGGGGTTAATCGGGCTCCTCATCGCGGTGATCCTTTGCGCCGCGATGAGCTCGATTTCGAGCGAGCTAGCGGCATTGGGATCGACGAGCATGATCGACCTCTATCAGCGCCTGTGGGCCCGACGAGCATCCGCGCGGCATGAGCTCTGGGCGTCGAAGCTCTTCACCGTGCTCTGGGGTGCAATCGCGCTTGCTTTTGCTTCGTTTGCCGCCTTGGTCGAAAATCTCATCCAAGCGGTGAACATCCTCGGGTCGATCTTCTACGGCACGATGCTCGGACTGTTCGTCGTCGCCTTTTTCGTGCGGCGAGTCACAGCGACGCCCGTGCTCATCGCCGCCATCGTCGCGCAGGCCACCGTCATTGTACTTTTTTTCGCATCGAACCTCGGCTTCCTCTGGTACAACGTCGTGGGCTGCGGAACCGTCGTGCTGCTCTCGCTCGCGCTGGAGCTCGTAAGAAGTCGCGCTACGCTCCGAGGGGGTGATTGAGCCGAGCACTTGGCTCTTCCTAATCCTGGCCAAGCTCGCGGCGTGACGCGCCTGATGTCGTAGTTTTCCGTCGCACTAGGCAAATTGCTGAAGACCTGTTTGTCCATCTTCCTCGCAGGCGGCCAGTCTCGGCCCACAGACTGGGCTCAACGAAATGAAGAAGAACGGCGTCACCGAACGGCTACCTCGTGGTTAATAGTTTAATCCTATCGATATATTATTAATAATCAATTGGAACAATGCTGGCTACGCGCCTAACATCGGGTTCCCATCGTCTTTAACACGGAGGTAACCAGTGAGCAAGTCCAGCAAGTGTCCCCTGACCAGCGCCAATGGCGCGCCTGTCGCGGAAGACCAGAACAGCATCACCGCCGGTGAACGCGGTCCGGTAACCTTCGACAACTGGCGCATGTTCGAGAAGCTCGCGCACTTCAACCGCGAGCGCATTCCCGAGCGCGTAGTGCACGCGCGCGGCAGCGGTGCTTATGGCACGTTTACGCTGACGCGCGACCTGTCCAAGTACACCATCGCCAAGTTTTTGCAGGGCAAGGGCAAGAAGACCGAAGTGTTCCTGCGTTTTTCCACGGTGGGCGGTGGCCAGGACTCCAGCGACTATGCGCGTGACCCGCGCGGCTTCGCCGTGAAGTTCTATACCGAGGAAGGCAACTGGGACATGGTCGGCAACAACACGCCGGTGTTTTTCCTGCGCGACGGCATCAAGTTCCCGGACTTCATCCACTCGCAGAAGAAAGACCCCGCGACCAACCTGCCCAACCCGGCACGGGCGTATGAATTCTGGGCGAACAACCCGGCGTCGCTGCACCAGATCACTATTCTCATGTCCGACCGCGGCATACCGGCGTCGTACCGCCACCTGCACGGCTTCAGCTCGCACACGCTGAGCTTCTGGAACAAGAAGGGCGAGCGCTATTGGGTGAAGTGGCATTTCAAGACCAACCAGGGCATCAGGAACCTGACCAACGAGGAAGCGGCGAAAATGCCCGCTTTCGGGGCGCAGAAGGACCTGGTCGATGCGATCAACCGCGGCGACTATCCGAGTTGGACGGTGAAGGTGCAGATCATGACCGAAGAGGAAGCGAAGACCTACCGCATCAATCCCTTCGATCTCACCAAGGTGTGGCCGTACGCGGACTATCCGCTGATCGAGATCGGGCAGCTCGAGCTGAACCGCAACGTCGACAACTACTTCGCGGAAACCGAGCAGGCTGCATTCAGCCCGGGCAATCTCGTGCCCGGCATCGGCGCCTCGCCCGACAAGATGCTGCAGGCGCGGCTGCTCGCATATCCGGACGCGCACCGCTATCGCGTCGGCGTCAACGTCAACCAGCTGCCGGTCAACTCACCGCGCTGCCCGTTCCATCACTACCAGCGCGACGGCGCGATGGCGGGCATGCCCCCGGCGTTCGGCAGCGACAACAATCAGGGCGGCGGGGTGAACTTCTATCCCAACGACCAGGTGGCGAAGGGCGCGCCCGCGCCGGTCGCGGAAGTGGCCGAGCCGCCGATGCCGATCCTCGGTGAGGCCTGGGTGAAGGCTTACGACACGCACGACGAGGATAATTTCAGCCAGGCCGGCGACCTCTACCGCGTCATGTCCGACGACCAGAAGAACCAGCTCACGCAGAACATCGCCGGCGGGCTGGTGCAGGCGACCAAGAGCGTGCAGGAGAGAATGCTGGGCTATTTCGCCGAAGCGGATGCCGATTACGCCATGCGGATCAAGAAAGCCATGGCGGCATTGAAGTAGGCATGGCCACCCGCCCCCTCACGAGGGCGGGTGCGCACTCAGGCAGGGCGAGCCCATGGATCTGCTTGCCGTACGCTCGGGCTATACGCGCCACGCCAATCTCGCTCGCTGGCCTTGAACGCTGATCTTGCTGGAGCTCGTTCGGTAAAGGCAATCGACCGCGCCGCATTGAGCGCGTCACCGGCGCGCTTCTGCGAGCTTCACCGTGTGTTCGGGTCCAAGCCCCATCTCGCGCGCCCGGCCAGCAACGGTGTAGCGGAGCCCTCTCCGCTAAAATAGTTAATAAACTATTGATAATATTTAGTTTTTAATATGAAACGTTTGTTTACCCACTAGTTTTTTTGTGTTTTCACCCTGCGCCACTTCCACGGCGGCATGGGTTCCTTATCCGCCCACAGGCCACGTCTTGCGGTTTTTGCCTCGTCCTGTAACCGATACAAGCTCCGATCAGTAACGTAGCGGTCATATGATTTATCGTTATGATTCAGATGATATAAACTAATTCAATGATATTGGGTATCGATTTCCCGTATATCCTTTTTTGAAGCTCAGATTGGGATGTATGAGAAAAAAAGTTGTAACTCTAGCGTTGCAAGGCGGCGGTTCCCACGGTGCGTTTACTTGGGGCGTGCTCGATCGCTTGTTGGAAGACGATCGCATTGAGATCGAAGGGATTAGCGGCGCAAGCGCCGGGGCGATGAACGCGGCTGTACTCGCGTACGGCTTGACGACTGGCGGACGGGAAGGCGCGCGCCAAGCATTGAAGGATTTCTGGGAAAGTGTCGCGAGCAAGGCGCCGTTCAACTTCATGCCAGAGGATTGGTTCACCCCGGTAGCCATCAAATCGCAGACGGCCCTCACCCCGGCGTTTAAAACATTTCTTTTTCTGGCGCGGTTTTTTTCGCCTTACCAGCTCAATCCGTTCAACCTCAATCCCCTGCGCGACATTCTGGCGAGACAACTCGATTTCGAGCGACTCAGAGCCGATTGCAGGATCGAGCTTTTCATTGCAGCTACCCAAGTCAGCACCGGCATGCTAAAACTTTTCCGCACCAAACAACTGACCATTGATGTCTTGCTTGCGTCGGCGTGTGTACCGTCTCTGCACCATACTATCGAGATCGACGGAGAGGCTTATTGGGATGGCGGACTTACTGCGAATCCTCCAATCCGGCCGCTGTTGTATAAGTGCTCCGCACGCGACATTCTGGTGATACTGCTGCATCCGTGTCGACGACCCGTAATTCCCACTAACGCAGATGATATCTGGCACCGGCTGACCGAAATCAGTTTCAGCTCAACGCTCTTCACCGAGCTGCAGGGACTCGCACTTGCAAAGCAGGAAGCCGAACTCGGGCTGTTTTCGGTTGGCCGCTTGGAGCGCAGGCTGCGGCATCTCAACATGCATTTGATTGACTCCCAGGAGCTCATGAGCCAATTGAGCACGCTCAGCAAACTCAATACTCAATCCGCGTTCATCAACGCGCTGCGTGACGAGGGAAGAAGCCGGACTGATGAATGGCTTGAGAAGAATTTCCAACTCATCGGCGTGCGCTCGTCTTTCACTCTTGCCGGACATCTCTACTGATAAGCAGCCAATAACGGCAATAACGCAATAACGGGGTCAGTTCTCGGCAATAACGCAATAACAGGGTCAGTTCTTGATTTTGCATCAGCTTCAGCTTAGATGCCGCATTAACGCGATAAAGTCGGCAAGCTCCGGGTCGCGGGCGCGCTCGAGCCGTGCGATCCAGAAGCGCGCTCGCTCGCGTGCCTGTTCGGTCTCGCCGCGCGAGATGACCTCGGTGAGCAAACGCTGGCGCTGGCGCTCGCGGCCGAGCGCAAGATAGCTGTCCATCAGCTGATCGAACAGAGGCTCAAGTTTTCCGGTCAACTCGCGGCCGGTGGCGAACCAGGGATCGAGCAGCGCCGTCGCGCGCCCCGCGTCGCCTTCCTCGTGCCATTGGCCGCGTGCGGAAACCGGCATCCGGCAACGGCATCGCGTTGTAAATCGGAACGCCCATCGCGCGGAAGGCGAGGGCGGCATACAACAAAAAATGCTTCAAACGCGGTTGGTACCAGCCACGGTTTGCACAACAGCGCTAAGCGAGGCACAATCAGTCTGTCGTGAGTCGCCATGTCATGAATACCCGTAAACTGCAGCAAATCATCGAATCCATCGCCACTTCCGACGGTGCTGGCGTGAAGCTGCGCCGCAGTATCGGCAGCTCGCAGTTCCAGCGCCTCGATCCGTTCCTGATGCTGGACGAGTTCGGCACCGAGAACCCCGACGATTACATTGCCGGCTTTCCCAGCCATCCGCACCGCGGTTTCGAGACCGTGACCTACATGCTCGACGGCCACATGCTGCACGAGGACCATCTCGGTAACCGCGGGGACCTGAGGAGCGGCGACGTGCAGTGGATGACCGCGGGCCGCGGCATCATCCATTCCGAGATGCCGCAGCAGGTTGAGGGGCGCATGCGCGGTTTCCAGCTCTGGATCAATCTGCCGGCGCGGGAGAAGATGAAATCGCCCGGCTACCGCGACATCCCCGCGTCCGAAATCCCGGTCGTGGCGCTGCCGGGCGGCGGCCGCGCGAAAGTGATCGCGGGCATGCTGATGGTGGAGGGGCGTGCAACGCCGGGACCGATCCAGGGCCTTGCGACGGACCCGCTGTATCTCGACGTGGAGTTGCCCGCGCGCGCGGCATTCGCGCACCCGGTCGCGCAGGACTACAACGCTTTTCTCTATGTCTACGAAGGCAGCGCCGAAGTGGGGCCGGCAGGCGCCGCGCGTCCGCTCAAAGCGCACAGCGCGGGCGTGCTGGCCGCGGGCGACCAGATCGAAGTCACGGCGGGCGCGGAAGGCGCGCGCTTCATCCTGCTCGCCGCGCGCCCGCTCAACGAACCGGTGGCGCAGTACGGCCCGTTCGTGATGAACACGCGCGAGGAAATCGAGCAGGCGATCCGGGATTATCAGAGCGGCGAACTGGTGCGCAGATGATTGAGGTTTTTCAGCGCCATCGCGGCGTCGCCGTCGTGGTCCCCGGCCGCGGCGACCGCTTCCGGGCGGACATCGGCACCCGGCCCGATCTCGTTGAGCGAACCGGACCCGGTGTCCGTGGCGATGAAGGCCATGCCTGAGATGCAGAATGGGCCCATAGGCAAGCGCAGGAAGTGGCGGATACGCACACGGTTGCAGATGCCGGATGGCCGGTCGGGCGTGGTAGCCTGAGTCCGGGTCGGGTGAGTATGGAGTTATCGGGCACGCTGATCCCGCTCTGGGTCAAACTGGCCTACACCCTGTTTGTATGCGTCATCGTGGCGGTGTATGCCGTCAAGTATTCCCCCGGCAACTTCCTGTGGTTTTCCGATATCGCTTTGCTGGGAGCAGTGCCGGCGTTATGGCTGGAAAGCAGCCTGCTGGCGAGCATGTTGACCATCGGCGTGCTGTTGCCCGAAGTGCTGTGGAACTTGGGCTACTTCGGGCAGCTTCTCACGGGAAAGCGCATTTCGGGACTCACCGATTACATGTTCGACCGGGGCAGGCCGCTCTATCTGCGGGCGCTTTCGTTATTCCACGTGTTTCTGCCGGTACTGCTGCTGTGGATGGTGATCCGGCTGGGATATGACACGCGCGCGTTGCCGGCTCAGACACTGCTTGCCTGGATCGTGCTGCCGCTGACGTACTGGCTTACGGATCCCAAGTTGAACGTGAACTGGGTATTCGGACCGGGGAGCGGGCCGCAGCAGCGCATGGCGCCACTGCTGTATCTTGTACTGTTAATGGTGATTTTCCCGGTTTTGATTTATCTTCCCACCCACCTGCTGCTGCAATGGCTGTTGCATTGATCAGGCCCGGCAATGCCTTCGCGTATACGGGCGAGCCACCTCCTGAGGGTATGCATGGGGGAGCGTGCCCTCGTTCCATCGGTAAGCTGCATTACCGTAGTGATAGGGAGGCCTGGTTGACAAGACTCCGTGCGGCGTCGATCACTTCTCCAGCGGCGAGTCCAACCGGCCCGATATCGTCGGCTGTCAGCGCATCCGCCGCCGCGCCGTGGAGATGAACGCCGGCGTGTAACGCCGTTTTCGCATCGGCGCCCTGGGCAAGCAGCGCCGCGATGATGCCGGTCAGCACGTCGCCCATGCCGGCGCTCGCCATCCCCGGATTTCCCGAGGTGTTGATCGCCCAGCTCTGGTCGGGTGATGCACACACGCTGCCCGCGCCTTTGAGCACCACGCCGCAGTTCAGCTCTTCGGCGATGCGCTTCGCCGCCGCAACGCGGTTGCGTTGCACGTCACGCGTGGCGCAGTTGAGCAGCCGCGCCGCTTCCGCTGGGTGCGGTGTGAGCAGTGTCATCGCAACTCTTTGTTTTAATTCATTTTTTATGTCAGGCATCGACGCGACTAGATTGAGCCCGTCGGCGTCGATCACGAGCGGCAGCCTGGCTGTTAGCGCTTGCCTGAGATAGAACGCCGCGTCCGGCGACTGGCCGAGCCCGGGCCCGGCGGCGAGGCAGGTGAGATGGTCGAGCTTGAGCACTTCGTCCGCCGTGCGCAGCATCAACTCGGGCTGATCGGCATCGAGCAGCGGCGCATCGTTGGCGATCAGCCCGACATAAACGCGGCCCGCACCCAGTTTCAGAGCGGCGCGTCCGGCGAGCAGCGCGGCACCGACCATGCCGCGGGCGCCGCCGATGATACCGACGCTGCCGAAGTTTCCTTTGTGGGTGTTGAGCGCGCGCGGCTTGAGCGCTGCCTGCACGATTTCCCGGCCGATCACCGCCCCGTGCGCAGGCAGAATCGCCGGCGCATCGAGTCCGAGCGTATGCAAATGGATTTCACCGCAGTGATCGGGCCCGTCGAGCGTGAGCAGGCCGGGTTTCAACCCGATGAAAGTGACTGTATGCTGCGCCTGTATGGCGCAGCCCAACACGCGGCCGGTATCGGATTCCAGCCCGCTCGGCACATCGACGGCGAGTATGGGCGCACCGCTGTCGTTGGCCGCGGCGATGAGTTCGGCATGACGGCCGTCGATGTCGCGCTGCAGGCCGATGCCGAACAGGCCGTCGACGATCAGGCTCCAGTCCTGTTGCCGTGGAATTGCACCGAGAACCGCTCCGCCGGCAGCGCGCCAGGCCTGCAGAGCATTGCCGGCATCGGCTGACAGCTTTTTTTCCTCGCCGGTGAAGACAACGCTGACGTTGAACCACCACTGCCTGAGATGGCGCGCGATGACGAAGGCATCGCCGCCGTTGTTGCCGGGGCCGGCCAGCACCAGTACCGGCTTGCCGGTATTGCCGGCGAGCTCGCGCGCCAGCTCCGCCGCGGCCAGCCCGGCCCGTTCCATCAATGGTGGAGGAGCGGGCAGGGCGGCCACGGCGTTTTCGATGCGGCGAATCTCGGCTGTGAGATAGACCGGCGTATTGTGTGCAAAGCGATATGGCATGATAGTTATTGATACCATAGTTTAGCCTAACTCGGCGCGATGGCGTGGTCAAAATTCAGGTAAAATAAGGCTTTAGCGAAACTGCTTTCGTTCATGTCGCAACTCATCCGGCTGCGGGGACGCAACGCCCTTTCCGTCTTCCGCCTCCAGAGACTCCTGCAAGTCGTTGCCGCCGCCGTACCTGGCGTTCACATCGACGCTGAATACTGGCATTTTGTACAAGTGGCAGGGACGCTTACCGATGCCGAGCATCGGCGGCTGGAACGCATTCTTACCTATGGTCCAGGCGCCGCTGAGATTGACGAAAGCGGCGAGCTGCTGCTGGTGGTGCCGCGCATCGGCACGTTGTCGCCATGGTCCTCGAAAGCGACTGACATCGCCAGGCATTGCGGCCTGGACAGGGTGGAGCGCATCGAGCGCGGCGTCGCGTTCTGGGTGAGGCGGGGTAGCGCAGCCCGGTTGACGGCTCAGGAAAAGGCGGCGCTGCGGCCTCACATTCACGACCGCATGACCGAAACCGTGCTCGAATCGTTCGACGAGGCGGCCAGACTGTTCCAGCATTTCGAGCCCCGGCCGCTGGCGACGGTGGATATCCTGAGCGGTGGTATTGATGCGCTCAAGCGCGCCAATCGCGACATGGGGCTGGCGCTGTCGGACGATGAAATCACCTATCTCGCGGAGCACTTCATCCGTGTCGGTCGCGACCCCACCGATGTCGAGCTGATGATGTTCGCGCAGGCCAACTCCGAACACTGCCGGCACAAGATTTTCAACGCCGACTGGGTGATCGACGGCCAGCCGCAGATGCAGTCGCTGTTCGCCATGATTCGCACCACCCACCAGAGAAACCCGCGTGGCACGGTCGTTGCCTACTCGGACAATTCGGCGGTGATGGAAGGCGCGCGCGTCGAGCGTTTTTATCCGGATGAGAGCGCCGCATACCGCTTCGTCGAGGACGATACGCACATCCTGATGAAGGTCGAGACCCACAACCATCCGACGGCGATCTCGCCGTTTCCCGGCGCGGCGACCGGCTCGGGCGGCGAAATCCGCGACGAGGGCGCGACCGGGCGCGGCGCCAAGCCCAAGGCGGGGCTCACCGGCTTCAGCGTTTCCAATCTGCGGATTCCCGGTTTCGAGCAGCCGTGGGAGAAAAACGGCTATGGGCGGCCGGGCCGGATCGCTTCCGCGCTGCAGATCATGATCGAGGGGCCGATCGGCGGCGCGTCGTTCAACAACGAATTCGGGCGCCCCAATCTCGCCGGCTATTTCCGCACCTTCGAGCAGCAGGTAGGCGGCGAGATGCGCGGCTATCACAAGCCGATCATGATCGCCGGCGGCATCGGCAACATCTCGGCGCGGCACGCGTTCAAGCAGAAGCCGGGTGCGGGGGCGCTGCTGATCCAGTTGGGTGGTCCTGGCCTGCTGATCGGGCTCGGCGGCGGCGCCGCTTCCAGCATGGACGCCGGCACCAACCAGGAAGACCTTGATTTCGATTCGGTGCAGCGCGGCAACGCCGAGATCGAGCGCCGCGCGCAGGAAGTGATCGATCGCTGCTGGGCGTTGGGCGAGGCAAATCCCATTCTTTCGATACACGACGTCGGTGCCGGCGGCCTGTCGAACGCGCTGCCGGAAATCGTGCATACGGCCGGGCGGGGCGGGCGCTTCGATTTGCGCCAGATCCCGAGCGAGGAGCCGGGCATGTCGCCGCTGCAGGTCTGGTGCAACGAAGCGCAGGAACGCTACGTGCTGGCCATCGCCCCGGCGGATCTCGAACGGTTTGCCGCGATCTGCGAACGCGAGCGCTGCCCCTACGCCATCGTGGGGGAAGCGACGGATGACGGCCGGCTCACGGTGAGTGACCCGCTGTTCGGCAACAAACCGGTCGACATGGAGCTCGCGGTGTTGCTCGGCAAGCCGCCGAAGATGACGCGCAACGTGACGCACGTACGGCGCGAGTTGCCGCCGTTCGAGGCTGCCGGCATCGACCTCAGGGAAGCGGCCTATCGCGTGCTGAGATTGCCGGCGGTCGCCGACAAGACTTTCCTGATCTCCATCGGCGACCGCACCGTCGGCGGCATGACCGCGCGTGATCAGATGGTCGGACCGTGGCAAGTGCCGGTGGCGGACGTGGCGGTGACGCTGATGGGGTTCAGGACTTATCGCGGCGAGGCGTTTGCGATGGGCGAGAAGACACCGCTGGCGCTGATCAGCCCCGAGGCCTCGGGACGCATGGCAATCGGCGAGGCGATCACCAATATCGCGGCGGCGTCGATCGCGAACATCGGCGACATCAAGCTCTCGGCCAACTGGATGGCGGCGGCGGGCCACGCGGGCGAGGATGCGGCGCTGTTCGATACCGTGCGCGCGGTGGCGCTCGAACTTTGTCCGCAATTGGGCATCAGCATCCCGGTCGGCAAGGATTCACTGTCGATGAAAACAGCCTGGATGGAGCGCGGCGTGAAAAAGGAAGTCACGGCGCCGCTGTCGCTGATCATCTCGGCGTTTGCGCCGGTGGACGACGCGCGAGCGACGCTTACGCCACAGTTGCGCGGCGATTGCGGCGACACCGTGCTGCTGCTGCTCGATCTGGGGGAGGGGCGATGCC
>JAIESJ010000318.1 GCA_019746155.1 Burkholderiales bacterium | reverse complement strand
GCTCGATGATGGCGGTCTTCAGGCCTTCTTTGGTGAGCCGGGCGGCCAGGGACGGTCCGGATTGTCCGGTGCCGATGACGATCGCGTCGTATTTTTTTGCCATTGCACCCTCCAGATTTTCGATGCTTCCCGCGTTCGCGGTGAACAACCGCCATGATCGGTTTCGGTCGATGCCGCCGAAGCGTACCCGTGACGCGCACCTCGCGCAGCTTCAGTCGCGAGACAGATCTCGCGGCATTCCGGCCCCCCGCGGCGGCCGGAATGCCGGACTCCGCGTTTCCCAGTCTGAACCGCGTGTCTTGCTTCGCGCCCTTGAGCCAAAATCGTGCCAGCGCGGCACGCGTTATATTGTGTCAGAAGCTTTAAGAAGTGAATGCGAAACTGCCCTTGGCACCAACAGGCTCCTGCCAAGCATCTGCATGCTTTTGTCCGTGCTCTCGCGACAAACCTCTTGCAGATCCAGGAGCAACCTGCCCGCCGCGGTTTGCTGCCAGAACCACTCCTGGATTTCGTCGCCGGCAGGATTTCCCGGCTGAGCCGCTGCCGCCTCGCAGTAGAAAGCTTTGAGGTCATCGCAGGCACGCTTGAGCGCCTCCGCGACGGAAATCTCCATGTCGTAATTCGGCGCAGGCGCTGCGCCAAGATGAGAAGCAACGTAGCGGGCGGCTTCTTCAATCGCAATCCCGCTGATACCGACCGTGCTGCGCCCCCGGCGCTGGACCGCGAGATCGTGCCACGGAAGCAGTTGTGCGACCTCGTCGAGCAACGCTTGGGTCATATCTATCTCCCCGTCGCCGTCTGGCTGCGGGCGGCGCAGGCTCACCGGACAGGCGAAACCCTCCATGTCGCTGGCATTGACCGGTGCCGGCGCGTCCTCCGGAAAGTCCTGAAGCACCGGCCCTGGCCCGGCCTCCAGCAGCCGCAAGGCCGCAATCAAGACCTTGCGCTGGAACCCCGGTGCATTCGGCGCACCGAGCGGCCGACCGAGCATGAAGGGCACCCAAAGCGCGCGCGGCGGCTGAATGAGTTCCGTGTGCTCGCGCACCAAGCTGATCTGCGTGGTGGCAACGCCTTCCTCCTCCAGGTAATGGCCCAGTGCGCCGACGGCGCACGTGCAGTTTGGTCAGACTGGAGTGAGTAGCACCGCGTCGACACGGTCTTTCTTGAGCAGAACGGCGAGTTCCCGCGCCTTCGGCTCGAAGCGTGTGGGCGGCCAAGCCGCACCCATGAAGGCATAATGAAAATCGGCGACCGAGCCAATCACACCGTCCCTAGAAAGTTCCTTCAACCGGTCGATGGGAAAAACCACGTTCACGTCTTCGTGAAAGCCGCTGCGGTCGAAATTAACCGAGATGTGACTCATCACCAGCTCGTCGGCCCTGGTTTCGCCGGGGATCACCCGATAATCGGTGCCCGGGATTAGACTGAACGGCCGATCGCCGCGCCGGTGTACGCCAGAGGTCGTCACAATCGCAACGCGGCGCTGAGCAAGCGCAGCCCCTTTGACCCAGGGTCTGGAGGTAAACCGCGGAGCTTCCCCAGCTTTCTCAAGCAGGTGTTCGCGTTCCCATTCGGGCAGGTCGGCAAGTCGTACCATCGGTCATTCTTCTTTACTTTCCAACTCCGTGTACATCATTGACAGTCCAGTCGTAATACTTCTTAGATCCGAAGAACCACACCTTCCTCACGCCGGACACTTTGGAATGCCCGAGTCGATAACATTATACATCGACAATGCGTTAATCATTGACAAAAGTGCTCTACTGCTGGCGATCGGTCTCCTTCTTGTCCAGCAAGCGCCACGTGGCGAACGCCGATAATAGGAAGACCGGCAGCAACAGTACCGCTGCCAGGCCAATGTTCTCGGAGAGGAAAGCGCTCGCCGCGGTGCCGGAAAGCAGGGCGATCAGGATCGGCAGATGACAGGGGCAGCTTAACACCGCGATTGCCCCCATGAAGTAGGTCATGATTCCGCGCACTGGAGAAGTCGTATTCGTCGTGTTTGTCGTGTCCATGATGGCTGCCTGTCGATCGATGGCCTTGCGCGCAGCGCGACCACGAAAAACCTAACGCTGACATGCCGGCGCCCGGCGCCCGTTCCGGAAATCCCACACGTTGCCTGCGATCAACGCGGCGAGACCGGCATACACCAGGGGCGGGGAAATCCACAATCCGGCGAACGCCACGATCAAGCCGCCAAGGCCCGCCCGGAACGGAGTCAGGTTGCCGTGAGACCGCGCCGAGCGGTAGAGGAGCCAGGCGCTCAGCCCCAGCAAAGCGAGGTAGAGCGGAATCAGCAAGGCGTCGTTAATCAGGAAACCCGCACCAATCGCAGTCAGCACCGACAAGGCGGCGGTCGCCCCCAGACAACACGCGGCTGCGAAGCCTGCTCCGAGCACGGACGTGCACTGTTTTAAGAGTTCTTTCATGGCACCCTCGGCCGCCTGGCCGCGCCGGTCGCTGAAGAGTAAGTATTTAATCACCCGGCGCAGCACGAAAGCTGCTTCACGTCCTTCCTGAAGGTCTGCGCGCAGAGCTTGAGGCCCTCGACCATCGTGAGATACGGGAAGAGCTGTCCCGCAAGATCATCGACGGTCATGCCGTTGCGGATGGCGAGCGCCGCCGTCTGGATGAGTTCCCCAGCCTGGTCCGCCACGGCCTGCACGCCCAGCAGACGCCCGGTTCCCGCCTCCGCAACGACCTTGATGAATCCCCGCGTATCGAAATTGGCCAGCGCACGCGGCACGTTGTCCAGCGTCAGGGTGCGCGAATCCGTTTCGATGCCCTTGAGCCGTGCTTCGGCCTCCGTGAGACCGACGGTTGCCACCTGCGGGTCAGTGAAGACCACCGCCGGCATCGTTGCCAGGTCAAGAGTCGCATCGCCTCCCGTCATGTTGATCGCGGCGCGCGTGCCGGCGGCGGCCGCGACGTAAACGAACTGCGGCTGGTTGGTGCAATCGCCCACCGCATAAACGTCCGGCGCACTGGTTCTGAAGTGATCGTCCACCTGAATGGCGCTGCGTTCGTCCAGTTTGACGCCGGCCACATCAAGGTTCATGCCGGTGGTGTTCGGCCTGCGGCCGGTCGCCACCAGCAGGCGATCTCCATTCACCACGCCGGCGCTGGTTTCAATCTGGAATACCCCATCGCGATGAGCCACCGATTTCGTCTGGGTTTGGGTCAGGACAGTCATGCCTTCTTCCGCTAGAATTTTTTCAAGCGCTTCCCCGATCGCCGGATCCTCGCGGAACAATACTTTGCTGCGTGCAATCATGGTTACCCTGGAGCCGAGTCGCAAGAAAGCTTGCCCCAGCTCGACCGCGACGATGGACGAGCCGATGATGATGAGATGCTGTGGCAATTCTTCTGCCACCAGCGCGTCGGTGGAAGTCCAATAGGGCGATTCCTTGAGCCCCGGTACCGGGGGAACCGCGGGGGAAGCGCCGGTCGCGATCAGCACCCGGTCAGCTTTCATTTGCATCTCGCTGCCGTCCAGCCGCTTCACGATCAGGGTATAGGGGTCTTTGAAGCGGGCAAACCCCTGCACCAGGTTAATGTTGGGATTAACATCGACGATGCTTTGATATTTGGCCAACCGCAGCTCTTCGACGCGCTGCCGCTGCTGGGCTACCAGTGCCGCCCGATCCACCCGCGCCGGCCGGCTCTCGATCCCCGGAAACGGGCCCGCTGCCTGCGTGTGGGCGACATGAGCAGCACGAATCATGATCTTGGACGGCACGCAGCCCACGTTCACGCAGGTGCCGCCCACGGTCCCCGCCTCGATCAGGGTGACTTGCGCCCCTTCTTCAACAGCCCGTATCGCCGCCGCGAACGCACCGCTGCCGCTGCCGATGATGGCGATGTGCAGACCATCTCCACCCTTTTGTTTTGACGGCATTAAATCGCTTGACGACGGGGTCCGGCGCGGGCTCTCGCGCCCGTCTGCCTTGAGCAGTTTGGCGCCGTAACCTTTGCCTTTGACCGCGGCGATCAATGCCGTGGCAGTGACGCCGTCCCGGGTTTCCACGCTTGCGATCTTGTCCCGATAGGAAACCTGGGCCGTCACGACTCCCGACACGGCAGCGAGCGCTTTTTCCGCGGTGCGCGCGCAGTGATCGCACGTCATGCCGCTTACTGCCAGCGTGTAGGCGCCCATGTCACTTGCCCCCTTTGACAGTGGATGGGTATCCCGCGTTGCGGGTCGCCCGCATCAGCGCATCGGGGCTGGTCTTGGCGTCGTCGTAGGTCACGATCGCCTGTTTCGCTTCATAGCTCACCTCGGCGTTCGTGACGCCGGGCACCTTCATCAGTGCTTTTTTGACCGTGATCGGGCACGCCTCGCAGGTCATGCCGGGCACGTCCAGCGTCACGGTTCTGGGCGCCGCGAACACTACGTTAGTCAGCGTAAGAAGCGCTGCGGCGGTGAAACAAGACAAAAGTTTTCTCATATTGGCTTCTCAGTAGAAAAGCGGTGCAAAGTATGGGAATGCGAACGCGATCAACACGACTGCCGCGACCACCCAGAGCATGATTTTGTAAGCGCGGCGGGTTCGAGGCACGGCGCAGACTTGGCCGGGCACGCACTGTGCGACCGGGCGGTAGATTTTCCGCCACGCGAAAATCAGCGCCAGCGCCGAGATGCCGAAAAATATCCAGCGATACGGATAAAACGCGGTCAACGTGCTGACCCATGCCCCGCCGAGTCCCACACTGACCAATATCAACGGGCCGACGCAACAGACAGACGCCAGGATGCCGGCAAGACCACTGGTTACCAGCGCGCCGGTCTCAACCTTACCTTCAGACATGTTTGTTTCCTTTCCATCGGTGCAACAATGGCGTAACCTTACTTCCGTACTCAAGTACGGGGTCAAGCGCCATGTTAAGACCGGTTACCAGGAGCGGGATCACTATCGGGCAACTCGCCCAAGCGGCGGAGGTGAACGTCGAAACCGTCCGCTATTACCAGCGGATCGGATTGTTGCCCCTGCCTAGGCGCGACTACGGCAGCATCCGGCGTTATTCAGCCGACGATCTCAAGCGGGTGCGATTTATCAGGCGCGCTCAGGCGTTAGGGTTCTCTCTGGATGAGGTCGCGCTTCTGCTCGGGCTTTCGGACGGGAGGCATTGCGCCGAGACCAAGGCGCTTGCCGAGAAGAAACTGGCGCTGGTCGAAGCAAAAATCAGCGATCTCGCCGCCATGCGGGAGTCGCTGAAAGGCCTGGTGGCCAAATGTTCGAAAGGCAGCCGCGGCTGCGGCTGCCCCATTATCGATGCGCTGGCGGATGACGTTGGGTAAAGCTGCGTCCGTCCGCTTGAGCCGGGTCAATGGATACATTGGGCGAAGCGGCTTCCCGCAGTTCCTCCGCGCCCAAGGGGATAGCAGTGAATTCGAAGGCGGCGTGTTTTTCCATCGCCGACACACCATGCGCGGAGAACAGAACACCGGCGGCCAGGATGCTGTAAAAAGTTTTCCCGGACATGAGTTTCTCCTTTAAAAGTAATTTGGATCCGGCCACCAGGCGGGGCGAACGTCAGCCGTGCTTTGCGCCGTCTTCATGTGACCTCTGCTGAATAAGACCGGCGCGACAATCAAAACCTTACGTCGTGAAGTTAACGGAAGATTTTTCTTCTGCATGGAAACGCATTACGGGCTGCGGGTGTTTGACATATGGGATATATTCGCCGCGGATTGAGACAGCAGGGGCGCTATGGCCTGTTCCTTTTTCTGGGGCTGGTGATTCTCAGCCTGGCGGGGTGTGACGCACCGCGCGATAGTGAATCCCGCGCACCCGATCCAAACGAAAGTTTCCTGCAAAAATACTGGAGCCGGCCCCTGCCGGCGCAAGGCAGTCCTCCCGCCCATTTCAGTCCGCTCGAAGCCTCGCTCGACCCCCGCGCCTGCGGCACGTGCCATGTTGCGCAGTTCGAGGATTGGAGAAAAAGTCTCCACAGTCAGGCGATGGGCCCCGGCATCATGGGACAACTGATTAACATGTCTCCCGCTGCAACCGAGGAGCATCAGGATTGCATCCGTTGTCACGCGCCGCTCAAGGAACAGGCCGACAGCCTCGTTGCTGCGCTTGCCCGCGGACCAGGCAAGGCTTCGCGTGCTCCAGGGGAAGCCGGGCCCGCGCTGCACGAACAGGGGCTGGTATGCGCGGCATGCCACATGCGCGGCTATCAACGCTACGGGCCACCGCGCAAGGATGGTTCAAAGCCGGAGCCGGGCGCGCAGCTTCCGCACGGCGGCTGGGTCAGCGAGACGGCGTTCGGGGATTCGCGCTTCTGCGCGGCCTGCCATCAGTTTACAAACGACGGATATGCACTGAACGGCAAGCTGCTGGAAAACACCTACGAGGAGTGGAAAGCGAGCCGCCACGCGCGCGAAGGCAGGACCTGTCAATCGTGCCACATGCCTGACCGCCGTCACCAATGGCGCGGGATCCACGACCCGGAAACGGTAAAGTCGGGCGTCACCATCGGCATGACAGGTGCGCGAGTTGAGTCAGGCACGGTATCGGCCGCGCTCAGCATCCGGAATACGGGGACCGGGCATTACTTTCCCACTTACGTCACTCCGAAAGTGGTGGTGCAGGCCTATCAGGAAGACGCCCGGGGCGTAGCGTTGCAGGGCACGCTGCGGGAACATATCATCGGCTGGCAAGTGTCGCTCGACCTGAGCCGGGAAATCGCCGATACCCGCATTGCGCCGGACGAGCAGGCGTTGTTCGATTACCAGGCTCCGCTGCACCGCAATGCGGTATCCGTGGTGTTCCACGTCCGGGTGGAGCCGGACGCGTTTTATACCGACTTTTACCGCGACCTGCTGGACAGTAAACAAGCCGGCAGCGGGGAGAGGCTGATCAGGCAGGCCCTGAAAGACTCCTTGAAGTCGGTATTTACACTATATTTGCACCGCGAGCCGCTGCCGGCTTCAGTCCATCGGCCCTAGCAGCCTGTCGGACTTGGCCTCCATTCACCGGAACGGGTGGTGTTAACGGATCGCCGTTGCTCGACGCTTCGGCGACAGGCTGCTTAAGAAAGAAGGTTTGCGTCTCGAAATGCTGTGCTGGCCGGTACAAACGTCACTCACATGGCGGTCTTTTCACCCCGTTCTTTAGTTTTTTCAATCTAGGAGTTTGTCGGGGCCAAGTCCGACAAACTCCTACTCCCCGCCATAAATTTCCTGCGGTTTGTAAGGTTTTGCCCCCCTCCCCGGTCTAATGCATAGCATCGGGAGCCGGTCTGCATATCGCCGCTCCCGGTCAACCCTCTTTTAATTCATGAATGCTGTATCACCATCACAGGAGGTAGCGCAATGAAATCTCAATCTAAACAAGTACTTAAATCTCTGGTATCCGCGGGTCTGATCACCATGGCCCTCGGCGCTTCTGGCGCAATGGCGACCAACCCCTGCAACCCTTGCAGCGCCAAGGCGAAAGCCAATCCGTGCGCTGCGAAGAACCCGTGCGCGGCAAAGAAAAAAGCCAATCCGTGCGCCGCAAAGAAAGCCAATCCGTGCGCCGCGAAAAATCCGTGCGCGGCAAAAAAATACTAACTGTCGCCTGAACAGGAGGGGTCAATATGCATTTCCAACTGAAACCGATTGCCAGGTCGCTGGTGGTGGCGGGCGCGATGGCGTTCGCCTTGGCGGCGTCACCTGGGTTCGCGGCTCAAAACCCGTGCGGCGCCAAACCGGCCGCCTCCAAAGCGGGCGCTAACCCTTGTGCGGCGAAGAACCCCTGTGCCGCCAAGAATCCATGCGCAGCTAAAAACCCGTGCGCCGCGGGCGACAAGGTCGATCCCAAGCTCGTGACGCGTCCCAAAGGTTACAAGCCGTACAAGGCGGATCACGCCACGCTGATCAAGGAGGGCAAGGCGCTGTGGAATGACACGAGGCTCAGCAGCAACGGGCTCTCGTGCAACACTTGCCACACCGGCAACGCGGCGTTTGCTCCGAGTTTCGCCAAACCCTATCCGCACCCGGTCGCGATGGCCAAGGAGAAGGGGGGGGTCAAGCAGGTGCACCTGGACGAAATGGTGCAGTTCTGCATGGTGGTGCCGATGGCTGCCAAGCCCCTGGGCTGGGAGTCGCGCGAGCTTGCGGCCTTGACCGCCTACACGGCCGAGGTGCAGAAGAAATTCAAGCCCAATCCGTGCGCCGCCAAAAATCCCTGCTCGGCGAAAAACCCTTGCGCGGCCAAGAAGTGATCCTCCTGGTGACAGTAGCTGCGTCATCTTTTGGAGGCCGATCCGGGGAACCGGCGGCCTCCTTTATTTTTTCTGACCGGCATGCTTGAAATGGCCGAGAGGGTGGAAAGTCTGGCCAAAGCCGAACGCGCGCAGCCTGCGGTGTCCATGAAGTTGCCGCAGCTGCAAGCGCCCGCTATTGACAGTCTGCCGCGAAACAGGCTGCGCGAGATGTTGGCTGCGGGCCGCGAGGCGCAGGAGTGCCGCCGCGTGCTGGAAAAGGGCGGCCTCAACCTGGTCGGTGAAGTACTGCGCGGTCAGGGCGAATTCATCGAGTATGACCATTACCCGGAAGACGATGTCTACGACGCCGATTCGCACGCGCAGTACTACTACCACGCGCATCGCGGCCTGACGGCGGAACATGGGCATTTTCATACGTTCTTGCGGCGCCCCGGATCCCTGGTGGGCGCGTCACCCGTGGACTTCCCGGCCAGCGAACCGTGGCCGCAGGGTGACGACGAAATCGCGCACCTGATCGCGATTTCCATGGATGCCTATGGCTGGCCGATCGGGCTGTTCGCGACCAATCGCTGGGTGACGGGCGAAACCTGGTTTCGCGCGAGTGACGTGATTCGCATGCTCGATCATTTCCGTATCGACCATGCCTATCCGTCATGGCCGGTCAACCGCTGGATAACCGCCATGATTTCACTATACCGACCCCATATCGAAGCCCTGCTGATGCATCGCGATGCGGTGATTGCCGCGTGGCGCGATGCACACCCGGGCGCGGATGTATTCGAAGACCGCAACCTGGAAATTACCGGACAACTTGATATTTCGGTCGATACGATGGTGCGCGAGCTGCGGTTACTGCTAGGAGTTTGTCAGACTTGAGTCCGACAAGCTCCTAAAATGAAAAGCACTAAAACAATGAATTATGTATGCGGTTGGGCAATAGCTATGGGGTGCGGCGCCGCGTCTTTGATCATGGCGCCGATGGTTCAGGCGGCGCAGGTCGTCGAGCTCACCCAGGTGCCGTGTCAGTTCCTGGAAAGCGAGGGCGGGGTCAACCGCGGTTACGCCTCGCGTTCGATCAAGGACTGCGAGGTGATTAACGACAAGACTTCACGGCAACGTCTCGCTGAGGCCAAGCCGCTGGTGCTCAGGCCCGGCAAATACGTGTTTCATGTCGCCAACAAGAATGTGCCCTACGAGCTGGGCTTCTGGCTGCGCGGCGCCACCGTGGCTGCCCGCATCACGCTGCCGAGCGTGTCCGGCGGCGGCATCATGCCCGGCGGCGCGCGCGATTACGAGATCGATCTCAAGCCGGGCGAATATGTTTACTCCTGCCCGCTCAACAACACGCCGGATTACAAATTGGTGGTCAAGTAATTGTCCGTACGAGGATGGAAGAAGCTTCAGCACCCTGATGTTAACGGATATATTTTCTGTGAGGAGTCAAGAAATGAGCAGGTCTTTCAAGAAAGTAGCGATTTTGGCGGGGATGGCGCTCGCGATCGTTTTCGGACGTGCGATCGCGGCGGATATCAGCGTCAAGGCCGTCATGGTCCCCAAGGAGCAGATACGGCTCGACTTTGCCGATGGCAGCAAGCATTTCGTGCTCGCCGTGCGGCGTGAAGGCAGGGCCGAGGGAGATGGACCGTTTTCCGGCGCCAGCGTTACCGAACACGGCTGGCACGATATCGAACCGGCCGCGGGCGGCGGCGATCCGCGCGGCTATTTGGTCTTCACCGCGTCCAAAGACGATATAGCCTACGTGAAATGGCAGGTGCGCGCAGTATTCGTGCCGGGCGCCGACGGCAAACCCAGGCTCCTGGACAATGGATTCTGGGAAGTGGTGGGAGGCACCGGCAAGTTCAAGGGTCTGAAAGGGGCGGGGACGCTGCATATCAAGGCGGTATCGCCAACCGACCGCGAATTCTCGCTGACCGGCGAGATCGTCGGCGGCGGGTAAGTCTTAACGAAACCGGATCACGGAGTCCATCATGACCTTCGATTTTTCCCACGCACTGAAGGACGCCGTATTCGCAATGGCGTCGGTCGTGTTTGTCGCAACCAGCATGATTGCCGCCGCGGCGGACCAGCCCGGGCCGCTGCCCGGCACCGTGACGATCAAGACCACGCATGGATTCGATGCACTGGCGGGCCGCGTCGAGAAGGCGATCGCCGACCGCAAGATGGGGCCGGTGGCGCAGGCGAGCGCGAGCCGGGGCGCCGCTGCGCGCGGCATCAAAATCCCGGGCAACGCGGTGCTGATGGTTTTCCGTAATGATTATGCGGTGCGCATGCTCAATGCGAGCGTGCCTGCCGGCATCGAGGCGCCGCTGCGCATTTACATCACCGAAAATCCGGATGGCACGGCGAGCCTGACCTACCGTACCCCGAGCGCCGTATTCGCCCCCTACCGTAGTAAGGCGCTCGACGAGATGGCGAAAGAACTCGATGGGATATTCGAGAACATCGTGCGGGACGCCGCCAAAGGGTGAGATGGCGGCCGGCGCACCGCCGGCGCGCCGGCAAGCGGCGGTGCTCGTTGCAGCGGCCGCGCTCGCCGGGGGGCTGCTCGCCGTCACGGCGGGCGAAGGCTGGCGCATGGCGACGCTGTTCGTGCTGGGTATCCTGCTCGGGCTCACGCTTTATCTGACGGCTTTCGGCTTCAGTTCGGCCTACCGCAATCTGCTGGTGCGCGGCGAAACGGCAGCGGTGCGCGCGCAGCTCCTGATGCTGGCAACAGCCACGCTCATGTTTGCGCCGGTGCTCTCTTCGGGTTCCTTTTTCGGGCGCGACGTCGTCGGCGCGCTGGCACCCGTCGGCCTGCAGGTGGCGATGGGCGCTTTCATGTTCGGCGTGGGGATGCAACTCGCGGGCGGCTGTGGTTCCGGCACGCTGTACACGGCGGGCGGCGGCAACCCGCGCATGCTGATCGTGCTGGCTGCTTTCTGTGCCGGCTCGTTCTGGGCGAGCCTGCACATGGATTGGTGGCAGCGCCTGCCGGCGTGGGGCGAACTCGCGCTGGGAGATCTGATCGGCTGGCCCGCAGCGGTCACACTGCAGCTCGCGATTTTCGCGGGACTTTGGAAACTGCTGGCGAAAGTCCCGCGCAGGGGTAGCGTAGCGGTGCCGGGTTCGGCGGCGGCGCAGGCCAGGCCGTGGCTGCTCGGCGCGGCGCTGCTTGCCGTTCTCAATTTCCTGGTACTTGTCATCGCCGGGCATCCCTGGAGCATTACCTGGGCGTTCGCGCTGTGGGGTGCCAAGGCCGCCATAGTGCTGGGCTGGGACCCGGCGACGGCACCGTTCTGGGACGGCGGGTTCCAGCGCCAGGCGCTGCAAGGCAGCGTCATGCACGACGTCACTTCGGTAATGGACATCGGCATCATGCTGGGCGCGCTGGCTGCGGCGGGATGGTCCGGACGCTTCGCGCTGCGTCTGAACATGCCGCTGCGCTCGCTTGCGGCCGCGGTGATCGGCGGCGTGGCGATGGGGTACGGCGCGCGCATCGCGTATGGCTGCAACATCGGGGCTTTTTTCTCCGGGGTTGCCTCCACCAGCCTGCACGGCTGGTTGTGGATAGCGGCGGCGCTCGCCGGCTGTTGGGTTGGCATTCGCCTGCGGCCCCGGTTTGGCATGGAAAACTGAAGTGGCGCCAAACGTGAAAAAAGGTGCAGCCCGGGGTTTGCTGAAGCAAACAGCCGGGCCGGCTTCGAAGGGTGGGGGACGCAGCCGATGAATAGTCTGCTCGGCGCAAGCGGGCGCCTGCTTGCACGCTATCTCGCACAGCCGATCCGCGGCTATCAGCCGCTCGCTACCCACGATCCGGCTGTGATGCGCCGCACGCTGCGTCCGTGCGATGTGTTGCTGATCGAAGGGAACACCCGTATCAGCACCGCCATTAAATATCTGACGCAATCGACCTGGTCGCATGCCGCGCTTTACGTTGGCGATGCGCTGGCGGGCAATACGCGCGATCCCGATCCGCCGGTGTTGATCGAAGCCGATCTGGAGAAGGGCGTATGGGCGGTGCCGCTCAGCCATCATGACCGCTTCCATGTTCGCATCTGCCGTCCCGTCGGCCTGACGCAAAAGGATGCACGGCACATTATCGAAGCGGCGACCGCGCGCCTGGGCCAGACCTACGATCTGAAGAACATCATCGATCTTGCCCGTTACCTGCTGCCGACGCCGCCAGTGCCGGTGCGGTGGCGCCGGCGCATGCTGGCGCTGGGCAGCGGCGAACCGACACGCGCCATCTGCTCGACCATGATTGCGCAGTTGTTCCAGTCGGTCGGCTATCCGATCCTGCCGGATATCGAGACGCGCCCCGCGCCGCGGCCGGGATGCGAGAACTGCGTCGAGGAAATCCTGCATATCCGGCATTACAGCCTGTTTACGCCGCGCGACTTCGATCTCTCCCCGTATTTCGAGGTGGTCAAGCCGTCGCTTGCATCGGGATTCGATTACAAGCGGCTGGTATGGGGCGGTGATGACTCGAATGCTGCTGCAGCATCCTCTGCGATTCTATAAATTTAATTAATAAATTCAATAACTTAAATAATTCATGTCAGTTTTTGCCTGTCATTCGGGTCTTATCGGACACAAGCGGTAATGACGTGAGCCGCGGCAGCACGGCGCATCCCCCTGCCGCCAGGACTGACCGCGAGCACACCCGTTTGTATGAGCGCAAGCGCGTCGAGATCGATGAGCACCAGGAACTCGATGACATTGAGGACGCAATCGGCTCCAGCGCCTATGACAGCCTGGAGATGCGCGATGCGCTGCGGTCCCTGCCGGAAGGATTCGTGTTCCACCTTAACTACAGAACTGCCGACGAGGAGCCACAGGTGGTTGCGGCGGCTGCGCTGGGGAGTAACCATCCGGCGGTGGCGGCAATCAACTATGTGTTGGACAACGAGCCGAAGCTGCTCAAGGAAAACCGCACCGGCGATATGGCGGTTTTGCTCGCTGCGCTGGAGAAAATGAGGATGAGGTTGCCGGCTGACGGCACTACGGTACGCTATCTCGGGAAATGTCCGGTTCCGAATGGCGAGGGGGATCATGTCGTTTTGCAGACCCCCTTCGGGCGCGTCTCGCTTATTCTCGTTCCCGACCAGTTGTTCGCCTCGAGCGTCGTGGTGGCCGATCGCAGCATGCTGGCCCTGGCGGCTCCGACGCGGTCCCGGAACGGGAGCCTCATCCTGGTCGCCGATTCCGTGAAGACCGCTCAAGCGCTTCGAGACGTGTAACCGTTGTTTCCGGCTCCGACGCTATTTCGCGTGCACGCCCGGCGTCCAGCCTGATTGCGCGAGGTGGGAGCGGGCGAAGTCGAGCAGGCCGGTCTGGAATTGCCATAGCGCCTCGACCTTCTCGACCGGCACCCCGCTCTACGATTGGCGCAAGAAACTTTAGTACACCCTGTTCTGCGGCGCATCGCCTTTCAGCACGCGCTCGACGTTGGCCCACGAGGCGCGGAACAGGAATGCCGCCGACTGGCGTGTGACTCCGGCGATGTGGGGCGTCAGCAGCAGGCGCCGCGCGGCGTCGCCCTTTACCTTGAACAGCGGATTGTCTGCCGGCGGCGGCTCCACTGAGTAGACATCGACTGCCGCGCCGGCGAGGCGTCCGGACTCCAGATGCGCCACGAGCGCGGCTTCGTCGACGATGCCGCCGCGCGCGGCGTTGATCAGGATCGCGTTTGGCTTCATCAGTCCGAGTTCCCGGTCACCGATCAGACCCCGGGTCGCCGGCAGCAGCGGCACGTGCAGCGTCACGACATCGGAGACGCGCAGCAGTTCGTCCAGCGCGAGCGATTTTGCGTCCAGGGCCGCGGCCGCCTGCGGGTCGCGCGGAGCAGGATCGAAATAGCCGATGCGCGCGCCCATGCGATGGAACGCCTGCGCCACGGCCAATCCGATCACGCCCAGCCCCACCACGCCGACCGTGAGGCCGTCGAGCCCCGCAAGGTTGTCGGCGAGCATGCGCTTGCGGAAAGCATCGTAATGGCCGGCCTTGAGTTCGACGTCGGCCCAGGCAAAGCGTCGCAGCAGTGTCGAAGCGGCGGTCACCGCATACTCGGCGACCGCGCTGTTGCTGCCACCCGGCACGTTGGCGACCGCGATGCCGAGCCTCTTCAGTGCCGCTTCGTCAAGACGGTCGACGCCGGCGCCGGTGACCTGCACCAGTTTCACCGTGCTGCTTTCGAACAGCGGGGCCGGGAGCCTGGGCCCGACGGCGGGAATCACCATGGCGCGCGCCTGCTTCATGAGCGCCGGCAGTTCCGGATCGTCCGGTGTGCGGTAGCTGACCTTGATACCTTGGGGCGGCATGGCATCAACACGCTTGAAATCGGCCTCGGGCCGCAGAACGATGACGTCAAATGTCATGATTGGGTGATTGGGTGAAGAGTGGATCGTGAGTTGTGAGTCGTTAGCCGTAAATCGTGAATCGTAAATCGTGAATCGTAAATCGTGAGCCGTTACCAGCATTGATCGCAGGCGGGTTTTACCATTCACTATTTTTACGATTTACCGCTCTTGGGTGCGTTTCGAGATATCCGCGACCGGGAAGAAGCACAGCAGTACCAGCGGTTCGGTTCCGGTGTTGCGCGTAACGTGTTTTTCGCCGGAAGGAATGAGGATGGTGTCGCCCACCTTGAGCGGATACTCGCCGCTGTCGGCGACCGTCGTGCCCTGTCCCGACAGCACGAAAATGCATTCCTCGAAGCCCTGGTGGTAGTGCGGTCCGCGCGGCGCTTCACCCGGTTTGGGCACAGGAATCTCCACCAGCCGCAGCGTCACCGCCTGCGAGCCCTTTTCGCCGGAGACGATTTCCAGCGATTTGCGGCCCGGCAGACCCATGCTCTTTGCTTCGGCTTGAGTGAGCACCTTCGCCATCAATTCCTCCGTTGCACATGCACTGTTCTCCTTCCCCCTGAAGGGGAGGGAAACGATTCGAGTCAGCCCGCCACTTTCAGATGCTTGATCTCGGCAGTGCCGCCTTGCGCTTCGTCGAGCAGGCGGAAGAGGTCGGTTGCTTCCCTGGCGATGGCGTCGGCGATATCGTTCAGCATCTTGAGGCCTTTGTCGACCGTCGCGTGCTCGGGCGCACCGTACCACCCTGTCGGCGCGATCGTCCTGATGTCGCGCAGCACCGGCTGGTAGCTGCGGGTGCGGCGCAGCTGGTCCCAGTTGCGGCCGCGCGAAGGGTCCGACGAGTAATCGATGCGGTCCAGATGCACGAGATCGGGGCGGTAGGCGAGTACTGCCAGCGCTTCGATCTCGCCGCCGTGCGTGAGACCGCCGCAATCGTGGCCGTAGAGTTCGGCCGCGACGTAGCACGCCTGCACCACGATGACATTCATGCCGACCTCGCGATGCAGTTTTTCGGAAGCGATGGCGAGCGACGGAATGTTGCCTTCGTGCCAGTTGAGGATCAGACAGTATTTTGCACCATGTTTCGCGGTCGACTCACAGGTCTCGACCACCACGCGCTGGTACGTGTCGGGCGTGAGTGTGATGGTGCCTTCGAACGGCATGTGCATCGGGGTGACGCCGAGCGGCCCGCCCGGCAGCACCAGGCCGTCCATGCGTTCGGCCACGGCGTGGCCGATGACGTTGGAAGCGTAGATGTCGGTGCCGGTCGGCAGGTGCGGACCATGCTGCTCGACGCTGCCCGCCGGCAGGATCACCAGCGGGTTTTTCTTGAATTGAGAAGCGATCTCGGGCTGTGTGAGATCGATGAAATAGCGGCTCGGCAAAGAGGGCATGTTAAGAACCTTTAACGTAGCAAGATCGAATAAGCGATTTGATCCCCACCCCCATCCCAACCTTCCCCCTGAAGGGGAAGGTGAGAAGTGTGCCCGAGAGGGCATGGAAAGGCTCCCCCACCCCCATCCCAACCTTCCCCCTGAAGGGGAAGGTGAGAAGTGTGCCCGAGAGGGCATGGAAAGGCTCCCCCACCCCCATCCCAACCTTCCCCCTGAAGGGGAAGGTGAGAAGTGTGCCCGAGAGGGCATGGAAAGGCTCCCCCACCCCCATCCCAACCTTCCCCCTGAAGGGGAAGGTGAGAAGTGTGCCCGAGAGGGCATGGAAAGGCTCCCCCA
>JAIESJ010000201.1 GCA_019746155.1 Burkholderiales bacterium | reverse complement strand
CACATAAGGCAGACCCGCGATTTCCGGCGTCATCAGCACGATCAGGTCGCCGCCGATCACGATTTCGGCGAGCTGCACGATGCCGTCCTTGTTGACGTCGGTGATGTTGAGCAGCGTTGGATCGACCAGCTGCCATGCCGCCGCCCATGCCGGCAATGACGCGAAGCCGCTGCCGACCAGGTTCGAATAAACCTCGAATTTGGCCAGCACCGCCAGGGTAGGCGCAGTGAAGTAGAGCAGGAAGATGAAGAACAGCGACCAGAACACCGATTGGCGCGCCTCGCGCACATTAGGCGTGGTGTAGTAGCGCATCAGAATGTGCGGCAACGCGGCCGTTCCGAACATCATGCAGAACACGATGCCGAGGAAGTTTAGACGCGCCGTATTGCGTGCGGCCTCGTCCTTGCCCGGGAAAGGCTCGGCATGCGGACGGGGCGGCGCGGCGCGTGCCGCAAGGCCCTTGTCGGCATTCCATTTCTTCTTCGCTTCCTCGATGTCCTTGGGATACGCAGCGAGCGCTTTTTCCTCGGCAGCGATCCGGTCGGCCGGCGCATTGGCGGCTTTCAGGTCGGCGATCGATTTCTCGAGCGCGGCCTTGCCCTCTGCGTACGCCTTGGCGGGATCCTTCAGCGCGGCGTTGGCGGCATCCGCCTTGTCTTTGAAGATTTTCCTGACTTCCTGCTCTTTCGGATCGGCGGTGATCTTTTTCTCAAGTTCGCCCACCTTTTGCAGTGTGGAACCATAGGCAAACTGCGGTACCGGAATGCCGGTATGCTTGACGCCCAGCCACACCACCGGCGTCAGGTAGGCGATGATCAGGATGATGTACTGCGCGACCTGCGTCCAGGTCACCGCACGCATGCCGCCCAGGAACGAGCACACCAGAATGCCGGCCAGACCGACGAACACCCCGACGCCGAATTCGAGACCGGTGAACCGGCTGGTGATGAGGCCCACGCCGTAAATCTGCGCCACGACGTAAACGAAGGAGCACAGAATTGCCGCGAATATGCCGATGGTGCGGATGGTATGGCCGCCGTAGCGCGCGCCCAGGAAGTCGGGAATGGTGAACTGCCCGAACTTGCGCAGATAGGGCGCCAGGAACAGCGCGACCAGCACATAACCGCCGGTCCAGCCCATCACAAAAGCGAGGCCGTCGAAGCCGGAAAGATAGAGTGTTCCCGCCATGCCGATGAAGGAGGCCGCGCTCATCCAGTCGGCACCGGTCGCCATGCCGTTGAAGAACGCCGGCACGCGCCGTCCCGCGACATAGTACTCGGCCACCTCCACGGTGCGGCTCATGACGCCGATCATGGCGTATAAGCCGATGGTGGCGAACAGGAAAGCATAGCCGACGTATTTGCGCGGCAGGCCCGCCTGCTCGGCGATGGCGAGCAGAATGACAAAGCCTATGAAGCCGCCGGTGTAGGCGAGATAGTATTTTTTGAGCTGCTGTTTGAAAGCAACCTGACTGAAGGCCTGGCTCATGTGAGTTCCTCTTCCTGCACGTTGTACTCATTGTCGAGCTTGTTCATGTAGTGCGCGTAAAACCAGATGATCGCGACATAGATGATCAGCGAGCCCTGCGCCGACATGTAGAAGCCGAGCGGGAAGCCGAAGAAGGTGATGCTGTTGAGTTCTCTTGCGTACCACCCCTCGACAAACGTGACAACGAACCAGATCACCATCAATATTGCGGTGATGACCAGATTCTTGCGCCAGTATTCCTGGTGCTTTGCGGATAATTCCATGGACTCCTCCTTTTTTTTAAGCGATGCGGCACAAAATCACGGCCACGAAAAACAAACTGATTTACTTATTATTTTTTTGCCGGTTTAATGCTAAAGAAAAATACTTACAAAATCCTGAACCGGCGTGATAAAAACGGATTGTTGGAATAAAGGCGATCCGGCGTCCGTCACAGGGTCTGCCGGGGAACAAAAAAATAATCAGAAACAATGGGTTGGGGTTATACGCCGGTTATGTTCAAAGTCAGGCCGGCAGTGCCGCACCCAGATCGATGATGGCGAGGAGCAAGGCTTGCGAATACTGATTACCGAAGACGATATGGCGCTTGCCGAGGCGTTGCGGTTTTCGTTGACCCAGGCCGGCTATGCGGTCGACTGGGTTGCCAATGGTGCCGCGGCCGACGAGGCGCTGAAGGAGGATATCTTCGGTCTGCTTATTCTCGACCTGGGTCTTCCCAGGCTCGACGGCTTCGAAGTTCTGCGCCGCCTTCGAAGGCGCAACTCCTCGATGCCGGTGCTGATCCTGTCAGGGCGCGAGAAACCCGAAGAGAAGGTGATGGGGCTCGATCTCGGCGCCGACGATTACCTGGTCAAGCCGTTCAGTCTCAACGAGCTGCAGGCGCGGGTGCGGGCGCTGCTGCGCCGCGGCCAGGGCGGCATGTCACCGGTCATCAGCTATGGTGAACTTAATTTTGATACCGTCGGGCGTACTGCCAGCATCGACGGCAAAACCCTGCAGCTGTCGCTGCACGAAATCGGCGTGCTTGAGGTCCTGTTGCACCGCTTCGGCAGGGTGGTGAGCAAGGAACAACTGGTGGAGCAGCTCTACAGCTACGACAAGGAAGTGAGCCATAACGCGATCGAGGTTTACGTGCACAGGCTGCGCAAGAAAATTGCCGGCACGGGCGTGACCGTGCGCACCCTTTATGGCCGTGGTTATTTGCTCGATTACGTCAGTCACTAAGAGCGCATTTTTCATCGACGTGCAGCGGCGGTTGATTTTTGATGTGGCTGGAGATGCTGGGTGCTATGCTGCCGCTGTAGTCAATAACTCATTGATTTTTTTTACTAATTCTCGGGTTGAGAACGGTTTGGTCATATAGGCATTGGCGCCCAGCGCGAGGCTTTTCTCTATTGCGCTTTCATGCCCGCGCGCGGTGAGCATCAGGATCTTGGTGTGCCCGAGCGTTTCGTTCTCGCGGATGCGCCGGCATACCTCGAAGCCGTCAAGCAGCGGCAGCATAATATCGAGCACGATCAGATCGGGTTTTTCCCGTTCACTCATGCGGAGCGCTTCATTGCCGTCGCGCGTGACCGTCACTTCATAGCCCGCGTTCTGGAGCAGGAATTCCAGCGACAGGACGATGCTCGGCTCGTCCTCCGCAATGAGTATCTTCTTTGGTTTCAAGTCTGAAGTTTGAGGTTTCAAGTTGAACGGTGATCCGTTAACATCACCCGTTCCGGTGAATGGGGGCCAAGTCCGACAGGCTGCTAGGTGCCGAATTTCTGATCCAACTTCAAACCTGAAACTTCAAACTTGGAACTTGCCTTGATCGGCAAGGTGAAGGAGAAGGTCGAGCCTTCGCCGAGCGTGCTGGTGACCCACAACCGGCCGCCGAAGTGGCTGATGATTTCGCGGGAAATGGCAAGACCGAGGCCGCTGCCCCTGGGCTTTTGCGTGAGCGTATCGCCGACCTGGCGGAACTTGTCGAAAATGATTTTCTGATCGGACGGACTGATGCCGATGCCGTTGTCGGTGACGTCGACACGCAGCGTGTCATCCTGCCGCATGAGGGTAATATTGACGCGGCCGTCCGGGCGCTCACAGAATTTCGCGGCGTTGGACAAGAGGTTCAGCATCACCTGCATCAGGCGATCGCGGTCGGCGACGATCAGCGGGAGTTCCGGGGGCGCCTTGATTTCCAGTGTGATGTTCCTGTCCTTGAAGAGCTGGCTCACGGCCGTGACCGAGTCTTCGAGCACTTCGCGCATGTCGATTTCGCTCGAGTGCCACTCGGCGTTGCCCGATTCGATCTTGGCCAGATCGAGCACCTGGTTGATGAGCCGGGTCAGACGCTCGGACTCCTTGATGATGATGCCGAGGAATTTTGCGCGCTGGCCGGTATCAAGCTGCGGATTGTCGTTGAGGATTTCCGAAAACGCGCGGATCGAGGTCAGCGGCGTGCGCAGTTCGTGGGTAACGGTGGAAATGAAGTCGTCCTTGAGCCGGTCGAGTTCCTGCAGCCTTTGATTGGCGCCGCGCAGCTCGTTGGTGGCGGCTTCGAGTTCGCGCGACTTCTGTTCGAGCTGGCGGCTGTAGGCGAGCGCTTGCGAGGCTTCATCGATGATGTTCATCACCTCATCGATGCCGAGGGGCTCCTCGTCCACGACTGATGCGATCATTGCCCGCGCGGAGGCGCTGCCGATGGTCCCGGCTAGGAGCGATTCGGCGTAGTGCACCAGGTCGGCGTCGGCGGCCGGCGCCTGGTTCGGTTTTTCACCCCGGCTGCGCGCGTAGACGGCGAATGCATCGCGGGCGCGCTCGGGACCCAGGAAACGGCCGAGCAGCGCCAGCAAGTCGTCGATCGATGCGCTGCCGCGCCAGAACCGGGAACCTGCGGTGGCGGAAGATTGCTTGAGCACATCGACGAACAAGGTCGCCTGGCTGTGTTCGGCGGCGTTCGGCCGCTGCAACAGGGATATGCCGATATAACATCCGATGTTGGCCAACATGCTCCAGAACAGGCAATGTGTAGTGTCGTCCAGACCGTAGAGGCCGAACAGTTGCTGCGGCTTGAGCAGGTCTATGCCGAATATGCCCTGCGACAGGAAAGTGATGGGCAGCCAGCCGGATTTGGCAAAGGACGGCAGCAGCAGGGTGTACAGCCACACCAGGAAGCCTGCCGCCAGTCCCCAGATCGCACCGGTGCGCGTGCCGCCCTTCCAGAAAATGCCGCCGATGATGGCCGGGGCGAATTGCGCGACGGCAGAAAAGGAAATAAGTCCGATCGACACCAGCGCGTAAGCTTCTCCAGCCAGATAGAAGTACAGATAGCCGAGCACGAGAATGACGACGATGGCGCCGCGGCGGATGCCGAGCAGCAGTCCCGAGAGGTCGGGCCGCTCGGTGAGCCGCAGCCATTTCATGCGCAGCAGCACCGGCATCACCAAGTCGTTGCATACCATGGTGGACAGCGCAATGGTTTCTACGATCACCATGCCGGTCGCTGCCGATAACCCGCCGATGAACACGAATAGAGCCAGCATGGGTTGTTGCTGTGCCATCGGCAGCGTCAGCACAAAGGTATCGGCGTCGACGCCTCCGCCCTGGAAATGCATCAGCCCGCCCAGCGCGATCGGCAGCACGAAGATATTGATTGCGAACAGATAAAGTGGAAACAGCCAGATCGCCTTGTTGAGATGGCGCTCGTCGACGTTTTCCACTACCGCAACCTGGAACTGGCGCGGCAGGAACATGATGGCGAGCATCGACAGGAAGGTAAGCGAGGCCCAGGTCGTGTAACTGCCGCTTGCGCCTCCCAGCATGAGCAGTGCATTGAGCTGCGGAACTTCAGCGGCGCGGTTGAAAATATCACCGAAGCCGTTGTACATGACGAAAGTCACGAACAACCCGACCGCGATGAACGCCAGCAGCTTGACCAGGGATTCAAATGCCACTGCGGCGACCAGTCCTTCATGCCGCTCCGTCGCGTCGAGGTGGCGCGTGCCGAACAGAATCGTGAAAGCGGCGAGCAGCATCGCGATGTAGAACGTGTTGTCGCCGAGAAACAGCGGCGCGCCAGCCTTGTCGGGCATCACCACTTCCGGATATTTGAGAATGATGGAAAAGCTGGTCGATATCGCTTTGAGTTGAAGCGCGATATAGGGCACGATACCTATCACAAGGATGATCGTGACCAGTCCGCCGAGTATCTGGCTCTTGCCGTAGCGCGAGGCGATGAAATCGGCGATCGAGGTGATGCGATTAGCCTTGCTGATGCGGATGATTTTCAGCATCACGTACCACCACAGTGCCGCCATCAGCGTTGGTCCGAGGTAGATCGGCAGGAAGCCGATGCCGCTGGTCGCGGCGCGGCCGACGCTGCCGTAGAACGTCCATGAAGTGCAGTAGACCGCGAGCGACAGCGCGTAGATGTAGGGATTGGCGATGATGCTGCGGCCGGCATCGGCACGCTTGTCGCCGTAATAGGCGATCGCGAACAGCAGGCCGACATAGGCGAATGAAGCCAGGACGATGGTGGCGCCCGTCAGCATATTCCTTGCCTCGCTCTATGCGCCACTGCGGTTCCGCCTCCGGCTCTAGTCGCTGCGCCTTTCAACCACCAGCGCCATCAGGCCGATGAGCAGCGCCCACACCGTGAACACGTAAGCGTAGAGCAGCGGCACACCGAAAATCTCTCCCTGCCCGGCAAACAGCGATAACAGGGGGTAGTTGAACAGCAGGCAACCCAGCAAAAACAGCGCCACAAGGCGCTGTCCTTTGATGTTTGGTCTGATCATACGCCTCCGGGCGGTGAGGCGTGAGGCGCAACAGCGTGGAGAGGGCGATGGTTCCCCGCCTTACCCTCCACGCCTTACGCCTCGCGCATTTCAGCTTACGGTTTGTTTGAGCTGTTCGAGAATCGCCGGGTTTTCCAGCGTCGAGACGTCCTGCGTGATGTCCTCGCCTCTGGCGATGGAGCGCAACAGGCGCCGCATGATTTTCCCCGAGCGCGTTTTCGGCAGATTGTCGCCGAAGCGGATGTCCCTGGGTTTGGCGATCGGCCCGATCTCCTTGCTGACCCAGTCGCGCAGGTCGTTGGCGATCTTATGCGCCTCCGCGCCGTTCGGCCGCGCCTGCTTGAGTACCACGAACGCGCACACCGCTTCGCCGGTCAGCTCGTCGGGCCGGCCGACCACCGCGGCTTCGGCGACGAGCGGGTTCGCCACGAGCGCCGACTCGACTTCCATCGTCCCGAGGCGGTGGCCCGAAACATTGAGCACGTCGTCGATGCGGCCCATGATGCGGATATAGCCTTCCTCATCATAGGTGGCACCGTCGCCGGCGAGATAGTACTGGCCCTTGAAGTCTTCTGGGTAATAGGTCTTTTTGAAGCGTTCGGGGTCGCCCCAGATAGTGCGCAGCATCGAGGGCCACGGCCGCTTGATGACCAGGATCCCGCCTTTGCCTTTGCCCACGGACTGGCCGGTTTCGTCGACGATGTCGGCCATGATGCCGGGCAGCGCGAATGTCGCCGAGCCGGGCTTGGTCGGTGTGGCGCCGGGCAGCGGCGTGATCATATGGCCGCCGGTTTCGGTTTGCCACCAGGTGTCGACGATCGGACAGCGTCCGCCGCCGACCACTTCGTGATACCACATCCAGGCTTCAGGGTTGATCGGCTCGCCCACCGTGCCCAGGATGCGCAGCGAGGACAGGTTGTATTTCTTCGGCAGGTCGCCGCCGGCCTTGATCAGCGAGCGGATCGCCGTCGGCGCGGTATAGAACACCGTGACCTTGTGGTCCTGGATCATTTTCCAGAAACGCCCGGCGTCCGGGTAGACCGGCACACCCTCGAACATGATCTGGGTGGCGCCCACCGCAAGTGGCCCGTAACAGACGTAGGAATGACCGGTCACCCAGCCGACGTCGGCCGTACACCAGAACACATCATCGGGCTTGTAGTCGAATGTCCACTTCATGGTCATGATGCACCACAGCAGATAGCCGCCGGTGGAGTGCTGAATGCCCTTGGGCTTGCCAGTAGAACCCGACGTGTAAAGAATGAACAACGGATGCTCGGCGTTGACCCATTCCGGCTCACAGGTATCGGATTGGCCGTTTACCAGGTCGTGCAGCCACACGTCACGCCTGGCGTCCCACTGCGCTTGACTGCCCGTGCGCTTGTAGACGACCACGCTTTTGATCGAGTCGCAGCCGCCCATGCCGAGCGCCTCGTCGACCGCGGCCTTGAGTGGAATGGCGCGGCCGCCGCGCATCTGCTCGTCGGCGGTGATGACGGCAACCGCGCCGGCGTCGATGATTCGCTCCTGCAGACTCTTGGCCGAGAAGCCGCCGAACACCACCGAGTGGATTGCGCCGATGCGGGCGCAGGCCTGCATCGCAACGACCACCTCGATCGACATCGGCATGTAGATGATGACACGGTCGTTTTTCTTGATATTGAGCGACTTGAGGCCGTTGGCCATCATGCACACGCGGCGGTAGAGCTCCTTGTAGGTGATCCTGGTGACCTTGCCGTCGTCGGCTTCGAAAATGATGGCGGTCTTGTCCGGCTGGGTCTGGAGATGCCGGTCGAGGCAGTTGTAGGAAGCGTTCAACTCGCCATCGTGATACCACTTAAAAAACGGCGCATTGCTTTTGTCGAGCACCTTGGTGAAGGGTTTGTGCCACAGCACTTCTTCACGCGCCAGCCTTCCCCAGAAACCCTCGAAATCCCGTTCCGCCTCGGCACACAGCTTGCGGTAGGCGTCCATTCCTGAAATATTGGCCTGTTTGACAAACGCATCGCTGGGAGGGAAAACCCGGTTTTCCTGCAATATGGACTCAATCGTTTTGCTCGACATGTTTTCCTCCGATTACGGTGTTCAAAACGAAATTCTGGAGTTGCTGGACAGGGAGCGCATCCCATAACGGGACGTGCCGATTTTTATTTACTTTTCAATTCTCCTTAATAAAAGCATTAAACAGTAGTCTTGTAAAGACGCAGGCACCGGATTTTGTGGCGCCGGCGGACAATTACATGCATACTTCAGCTTGCTTATGGCGGGCCTCCCCGCATTGCAAGGTAGTGAACCTGGTCAGGTCCGGAAGGAAGCAGCCACAGCTATTCTCTGCAAGTGCCGGGGGTCAGGCTCGCCACCCATTTTCTTTTGCGATATCATTGCGATACCGTAAAGACCGGGCAATAGGGGTATAGTGAACGAACTCAAATATGCGATTGCCTTAGCCGCCGTGCTGGCTTTCCCGCCAGTTGTCTTTGCCGTTGATGGCATGTCGATCGAATACGGAAACTCAAACTCCTCGAATGCCGACGTGAAGCTTTATCGCGTGGGGTTGCAGTGGGACTGGAAGAAGAAGTGGCTCGACACCGGCAACTGGCACCTGGGCGGCTATTGGGACGTGAGTCTCGGCTACTGGGATAACCGCAGCGTTTCAAAGACCCACGGCAGCATCGCCGACATCGGTCTGACGCCGGTATTCCGTTTCCAGCAGAGCCATTACGCGGGGTTTTCGCCTTATCTCGAGGCGGGCATCGGGCTTCACCTTCTTTCGGCGACCTCGGTGAGCCCGGAGCGCCGTTTCGGCAGCAGCTTCCAGTTCGGCGACCACCTGGGATTGGGCATGCGTTTCGGAGACAGGGGCCGCTACGATATCGGCTACCGCTATCAGCATTTGTCGAATGCCGGACTCAAGAGCCCGAACCAGGGCATCAATTTTCACCAATTGCGCCTGCAATATAATTTCTAGATCGTGGCGCAGAACGGCCGCCGCCCTGGTCGAAAACGAGCGGTCCCGGCGCGCAGTTGCATAACATGCCAGCAAAGTGAGCCAAGTACTTGCCCGCAAGTGGCGCCCCAGGACTTTTTCCGAGCTGGTCGGGCAGGAGCACGTCGTCAGGGCGCTGACCAACGCGCTCAGGCAGCAGCGGCTGCATCATGCCTATCTTTTCACCGGCACGCGCGGCGTCGGCAAGACGACCATCGCGCGCATCATTGCCAAGGCGCTCAATTGCGAGACCGGGGTCACCGACGCGCCGTGCGGCAAGTGCGGCGCCTGCCTGGAAATCGACACCGGGCGTTTTGTTGACCTGATCGAGCTCGATGCGGCTTCCAACACCCAGGTCGACAACATGCGCGAGCTGCTGGAAAACGCGCTCTATGCGCCGACCAGCGGCCGCTACAAGGTTTATATCATCGACGAAGTGCACATGCTGTCGCGCAACGCGTTCAACGCGATGCTCAAAACGCTGGAAGAGCCGCCGCAACATGTCAAATTCATTCTTGCCACCACCGAGCCGCAGAAAATCCCGGTGACCGTGCTGTCGCGCTGCCTGCAGTTCAATCTGAAGCAGATTCCGCAGCCGCAGATCCGCGACCAGCTGCAAAAAATCCTTGATGCCGAGAATATCGTCTCCGAACCGGCGGCGCTGGCGCTGCTAGCGCGCGCGGCGCAGGGCAGCATGCGCGATTCGCTCAGCCTGCTCGATCAGGCGATTGCGCACGGCGGCGGCAGGGTGGAAGAAGCCGCGGTGCGCGCCATGCTGGGCGCCGTCGACCAGACTTATCTGTATTCGATACTAAGAGCGCTGGCGGCCCATGATGGCGCGGGACTGATTGCCGAGGCCGAGCGCATGGCCAGCCGCAGCCTGTCCTTCGAAGGCGCGTTGCAGGACCTGGGGTCTCTGCTGCACCGGCTCGCGCTGCTGCAGAGAGTGCCGGAGGCGGTCGCGGCCGACGATCC
This sequence comes from Burkholderiales bacterium, assembly GCA_019746155.1. Classification (GTDB taxonomy): domain Bacteria; phylum Pseudomonadota; class Gammaproteobacteria; order Burkholderiales; family SG8-41; genus CAKKQX01. The sequence continues at coordinate 5,968 of JAIESJ010000201.1, read as the reverse complement.
GGACCATGAGGTGTTGAATGAGCTGTCGGGTTTGTTCGATGCCGAGGAACTGCAGCTCTATTACCAGATCGCGCTGCAGGGGCGGCAGGATATCGGGCTCGCGCCGGACCAGTATGCCGGTTTCACCATGACGCTGTTGCGCATGCTGGCATTTGCCCCGGAAAGTTCCGGATCGCCGGCGCGGCCGGTTTCAACCCCGGTGATGCGTCAGGCGCAACCGGCAAACACGGCAGCGGCGGCGACAGCGGGTGCGCCGCCCGAGCCGCACGAATCAAAAAAAAACAGCGGTAATACGCAGTGGGCCGAGATCGTTGAAGAACTCGGCCTGACCGGCATGGCGCGCATGCTGGCGCAACACTGCGAGTTGGTGAGCCGCGACGAAACGTGCATAGAACTGTGCCTTGCCAAGGCACACGAGCGGCTCCTGGAGAAGGCCTACCAGGACAAGCTCAAGGCGGCGCTGCAGCGGTATTTCGGCGGCACGCCGAGGGTCTCGATCAGCGTCGGCGAGAGCAACGGCAATTCCCCGGCGGAAATCGCCAATCGCGACCAGCAGCAGCGTCAGGCCAGGGCGATTGCCGAAATCGAGCAGGACCCGTTCGTGCGAGAACTGGTTGAAAATTTTGATGCGCGGGTGGTTGAATCCACGATCAAGCCCATACGAAGAGAGGACGAATCATGATGAAAGGCGGCCTTGCTGGCCTCATGAAGCAGGCACAGCAAATGCAGGAGAACATGAAAAAAATGCAGGAACAGCTCGCGTCCGTGGAAGTCGAAGGCCAGTCGGGTGCGGGCATGGTGAAGGTGGTGATGACCTGTCGGTACGACGTGAAGCGCGTCGCCATCGACGACAGCCTGTTCCAGGACGACAAGGATATGCTCGAGGACCTGATCGCGGCGGCGGTCAACGACGCCGTGCGGCGCGTCGAGGCGACGACGCAGGAGAAAATGGCGGGCATGACCGCCGGGTTGCCGCTGCCGCCAGGATTGAAACTGCCGTTTTAATCCTGAATTGAAATACCTGGCGCGGTATACGCGGACCATGGATATTCATCCGTCATCATCTATTATCGAGCGATGAAGACTCCTTCATCGCTCGATGAACTGATCGAAGCGCTGCGCTGTCTGCCGGGAGTGGGGCCGAAATCGGCGCAACGCATGGCTTACTACCTGCTGCAGCGCGACCAGCCCGGTGCACGGCGCCTCGGCACGGCATTGAATTCCGCGCTGGAACGCATACGCCATTGCGAGAAGTGCAACAGCTTTGCCGAAGAGCCGGTGTGCGGCCTGTGCCGCTCGCCGCGCCGTGATCCCGCGCTGCTGTGCGTGGTCGAGACGCCGGGGGATCTGCTGATGATGGAGCAGGCGCAGTGTTATCAGGGCCTGTATTTCGTGCTGATGGGGTCGTTGTCGCCGCTCGACGGCATCGGACCCAGGGACATCCATCTCGACCGCCTGATCCAGCGCGCTGCGGACGGGACGGTGCGGGAAGTGATACTCGCCACCAATTTCACCGTCGAAGGCGAGGCGACCGCGCACTACATCGGGGAGCTGCTGCGCGCCAGAGGCATCAAGGCGACGCGCATTGCGCGCGGGCTGCCGGTGGGCGGTGAACTCGAGCATGTCGACAGCGGCACGCTGGCGCAGGCCGTGCTTGAACGGCGTGAAATCTAGACGCCGGCAAATTCCGCATGAAATCCGCCCCCGATCTGCCGCAAGATGTATCGCAAAAGCTGCAAAAGGTGCTCGCCCAGGCGGGGCTGGGATCGCGGCGGGACATGGAGCGATGGATACAGGAGGTGCGCGTGACCGTCAACGGGGAGGTCGCTGGTATCGGCACGCGTGTCGGGCCGGAGGATCTGATCAAGGTCGGCCGGCGCATCGTGCGCTGGCCGGCGCCGCAGCAGTTGCCGCGGGTGCTGCTCTACCACAAACCCGAAGGGGAGATCGTCAGCCGTGACGATCCGGAAGGCCGGGACACGGTGTTCGCGAAACTGCCGCGGCCGCGCGGGGCAAAATGGCTGGCGGTGGGCCGGCTCGATTACAACACCTGCGGTTTGCTGATTTTCACCACTTCGGGAGAGGTGGCGAATCGCATGATGCACCCGAGCTTCGAAGTCGAGCGCGAATACGCCGTGCGCCTCCTCGGGCAGCTGTCTGCCGAGCAGATTGCGAAGCTCAAGTCCGGCATTACGCTGGCTGACGGTGTGGCGCGCTGCGAATCCATAGCGGACGGGGGCGGCGAGGGCGCGAACCACTGGTACCGTTTGGTGCTCAGGGAAGGCCGCAACCGCGTCGTGCGCCGCATGTTCGAGGCGCTGGGATTGACCATCAGCCGGCTGATGCGGGTGCGTTTCGGCATCGTCGGCCTGCCGCCGCGGCTGAAGCGCGGCCGGTTTATCGAGCTGACGGAAGCGGAGACCCGGCGCCTGCTGGAATGGCTGCAACTGGCAGGGGGCGGCGCGCCTACCGAGGCAGCTGTTCGCGGGTCAACAGAAACACGCAATCGTCCCCGCCGCTGGTCTCGAGCCAAGTGAAGGCCAGGCGGGGGAAAGCTTTTTCCACCTGTCTGCGGTTGTGCCCAACCTCGACCACCAGCAACCCGCCCGGTTTCAAATGCTGTGCCGCCTGCTGCAAGATGACACGCACCGCGGCCAGCCCGTCTTTGCCGCCGGCCAGTGCGATTTCAGGCTCGCGCCGGTATTCCTGTGGCAGCCGGCGCATGATCGCCGCTTTGACATACGGTGGATTGGACACGATCAGGTCATAGCGCTTTTCAGCCAGCGCCGCAAACAAGTCGGATTTGATCAGCTTGATGCGGTTTTCGAGCTTGTAGTCCGCAACGTTGCGCCGCGCGACGCGAAGCGCGTCCGCGTCGATGTCCGCGGCATCGATGCTGGCGCGGGGGAAACTGTGCGCGAGCAGGATGGCGAGACATCCCGAACCGGTGCATAAATCGAGTGCGGTTGTGATTTTCCCGGGCCCGGTGACCCACGGCGCGAGATCGTCGCGCAGCAGTTCGGCGATGTAGGAACGCGGTACGATGACGCGCTCGTCCACATAAAACCTGAAATCGCCGAGCCAGGCCTCGCGGGTCAGATAAGCGGCGGGTTTGCGTTCCCGGACGCGGCGCTCGAACAGCCGCAGAACCTTTTCTATCTGGCGCGGCCCGAGTGGCGAGTCCAGATGCGGCCCGAGTTCATCGAGTGGCAAACGCAGGGCGTGCAGCGTGAGGTAGGCGGCTTCATCCAGCGCATTGGTGGTGCCGTGCCCGAAAGCAAGCCGTGCCGCCTTGAATTGCTTCACTCCACGGCGCACGATGTCGCGCACGGTACGCAGGCCGCGCACCGGGCATGGCCTGCGCTCAATCGAGCGCATCGAGGTTGAGCTTGATGCTCGACAGGTCGTCGGATGCGGCCGTCTTCGGTCCGGAACCCTGCGCCGCGGGCACAGGTTGCGTGCCTGCAGCCTGGGTGGCGTTGCTGATGAGCCAGTGCAGATTGGCCGGCGAGTCGGCATTCGCCATCGCTTCTTCAATCGTGATCTGTCCCGAAGTGTAGAGATGAAACAACGCCTGCTCGAAAGTCTGGGAGCCGGGTGCGAGGCTCTGCTCCATGGCGTCCTTGATCTGGCTGATCTCGCCTTCCTTGATCAGTTCCTGGATGTGCTTGGTGTTGAGCAGCACTTCGACGGCGGGCACGCGCTTGCCGTCGGCGGTACGCACCAGGCGCTGTGAAATCACCGCGCGCAGGGCGATCGACAGATCGGCCTGCAGGCTCTCGCGCGCTTCGCGCGGGAAGAAAGTTATTATCCGGTTCAAGGCGTGGTAGCTGTTGTTGGCGTGCAGCGTCGACAGGCACAAGTGGCCGGTCTGCGCGAACAGCAGCGCGCTTTGCAGTGTCGGCCGGTCGCGGATCTCGCCGATCATGATGAGGTCCGGCGCTTCGCGCATGGCGTTGGTCAGCGCTTCCTGATAGCTGTGAGTGTCGACGCGCACCTCGCGCTGGTTGACGATCGATTTTTTGTGCTTGAAAATGAACTCGATCGGGTCCTCGATGGTCAGGATATGGCCGGTCCTGGTGCTGTTGCGGTGGTCGATCATCGATGCCATCGTCGTTGACTTGCCCGAGCCGGTGGAGCCGACCACCAGAATCAGCCCCAGCTTCTCCATGATGATTTCCTTGAGGATAGCCGGCAGCCTGAGGGATTCGAACGCCGGCACTTCGGGCTTGACGAAGCGCATCACCATCGCCACCGTATTCTTCTGGCGGAAGATGTTGACGCGGAAGTTGCCCAGATCGCCGGCACCGTGCGCAAAATTCATCTCGTGGCGGGTTTCGAATTCCTTGATCTGCGTCTCGGTCATGAGCTCGTAGCAGATCTTCTTGACCTGCCCGGGATCGAGAACCTGGCTGTTGATCGGCATCACCACGCCGTTGATCTTGATCTGGATCGGCGCGCCGGCGGTGAAAAACATGTCCGAGGCCTGTTTTTCGGCCATCAGCTTGAAAAGCGGTGTCACGAACATGGCTGTTACCCCGTATGCCTGGACTGCTTTTCCGGAGTTACCCAGTGAGGAACCCCGCAGCCTGGTAATGGTGCCAGCTGTGTGGCAGGTTACCTGCAGAAGTATGGACGCTCAGTCGCTGCGCAGCAAATCGTTGATGCTGGTCTTGGCCCTTGTTTTGGCGTCGACCTGCTTGACGATCACCGCGCAATACAAGCTGCATTTGCCGTCGGCAGCCGGCAGCGAGCCGGACACCACCACCGATCCGGCCGGCACGCGGCCGTAAAGAATTTCGCCGGTCTGGCGGTGATAGATCCTGGTGCTTTGCCCGATGAATACGCCCATGGAGATCACCGAGCCTTCCTCGACAACAACGCCTTCCACGATCTCGGAGCGGGCGCCGATGAAGCAGTTGTCCTCGATGATCGTGGGATTGGCCTGCAACGGTTCCAGCACGCCGCCGATGCCCACGCCTCCCGACAGGTGCACGTTCCTGCCGATCTGCGCGCAGGAGCCGACCGTGGCCCAGGTGTCGACCATGGTGCCTTCGTCGACATGGGCGCCGATGTTGACGAAGGAGGGCATCAGAATCACGTTCTTGGCGATAAACGCGCCTTTGCGCACGGCTGCCGGCGGCACCACACGAAAGCCGCCCTGCTTGAACGCCTCCGGCGAATAATCGGCGAATTTCGCAGGCACCTTGTCATAATAGCGGGTGTAGCCGTCCTGGAGCACGGTGTTGTCGTGCAGCCGGAAGGACAACAGCACGGCTTTCTTCAGCCATTGATGGACGACCCATTGGCCGTTGATTTTTTCCGCGACGCGCAGTCTGCCCTGATCGAGCAGGTCTATGGTATCGGCAACGGCCTGCTTGATTCCGGGATCGGCACGATCCGGGGAAATCGAAGCGCGCTCGTCCCACGCTTTTTCGATAACGGTTTGCAGCTGCTGCATTTGATGTTCCTCAGAGTTTTTCCACGAAATCGCGGATACGTTGGGCGGCCTCGGTGCACTCGGCGCTCGATGCGACGAGCGCGATGCGCACGCGGTTGGTGCCGGGATTGATGCCCCGCGCTTCGCGGGCCAGGTAGCTGCCCGGCAGCACCGATACCGCCTGCTCCGTGTACAGGCGCCGCGCGAATTCGGTATCGCTGATCGGCGTCGGCATCCACAGATAGAACGCGGCATCGGGCATTTCCGCACCGAGAGCAGGATGTAACATGTTGATTACATTGTAGAATTTTTCTCGGTACTGGCGCCGGTTCTCGACCACATGTGTCTCGTCCTGCCACGCGGCGATGCTGGCCATGTGAATCGGCGGGCTCATCGCACAACCCTGGTAGGTGCGGTAGAGCAGGAATTTTTTCAGGATCTGCGCATCGCCGGCGACGAAGCCGGAACGCATGCCGGGGACGTTGGAGCGTTTGGACAGGCTCGAGAATACGACCAGCCGCTGAAATC
>JAIESJ010000191.1 GCA_019746155.1 Burkholderiales bacterium | reverse complement strand
TGCGGGAGCGCCTGTCCGCGAGCGCCAGGCGCAAAGGCTTCAGCGTGTTCTATCCCGAGCTTGAGTTCTGCACCGACAACGGTGCGATGATTGCCCTAGCCGGCACTCTGCGGCTGGAGCGCTCATCACTCATCACTCATCACTCATCACTGAAACGCAGCTTCACGGTGCGGCCGCGCTGGGATTTGGCGAGCCTGGAGACGCCCGAGCCCGCCTAGTTCTGCGATGAGCCGGTACTGCGGCCGCCGAAGCGGCTTTCCTTGCCGGCCAGCAGATTCCGGATATTGGTCTTGTGCCGCCAGACGAGCAGCAGCGAGATCACAATCACCGCTATCGTGACCGGACGCATGCCAAACAGCAAAAAACAGAAGAACGGCGCGAACAGCGCGGAAATCAACGCCGCCAGCGAGGAGATGCGGAAGAAGAATGCAATAATGAGCCAGGTTGCGACCGTGCCGGCAGCCAGATAATAATCGAGCGCAACCAGCACGCCGAGCGCGGTGGATACGCCCTTGCCGCCCCGGAAGCGGAAGAACACCGGATACATATGGCCGATCACGACGGCAACCGCCGCTGCGGCCAGTGAAATATCGAGCATTTCCGGTTCGCCGAAGCGCTGCACAACAACGAGGCGCTGCACAACAAATACGGCGAGCCAGCCTTTGGCACCGTCGCCGAGCAGCGTCAGCACCGCTGCGGCTTTCCTGCCGGTGCGCAGCACATTGGTCGCGCCGGGATTGCCGGAACCGTAGCTGCGCGGGTCGGGCAGCCCGAAAGCGCGGCTGACGATCACCGCAAACGAAATCGACCCGATCAGATAGGCGATCAGCGCAAAAACTAGGGTACTCATGGGATTTCACTTAAAATGTGCGCCAATTCTATCCGAATCGGGGAATTGCGGTCCTGGGGTTTCCCCTTCACCCTTCACCCTTCACCCTTCACCCTTCACCCTTCACTCTTCACTCTTCACCGGCAACAAATGGACATTATCTTCATCAACGATTTCAGGCTCAACATTCTGATCGGCATCTACGAATGGGAACGCAGAGTACCGCAGACCGTTCAGTTCGATCTCGAGATCGGCATTCCCGAAACCGGCCGGCCCCGCAGCGACCGGATCGGCGAGACCATCGACTACTCCAGGATCGTGGCGCGCATTACTGCTTCGCTGCAGGAAAACCATTTTCTGCTGCTCGAACGGCTCGCCGAGCATGTGGCCCAGATCGTGCTCAAGGAATTCGGAGCGCCCTGGGTCAAAGTCAGCGTCGCCAAGCTGGGCGCGCTCAAGAGCGTCAAGCGGCTTGGCGTCACCATCGAGCGAGGCAAAAGGCCGGCCTGAGCCGCCCTTTCGCCTAAATGAAAATCTGAATGAAAGACAAATAGCCTCCGTGTGCGCTCCGGAGAATGGTCACCCACAGTACATGAGATCCGTTCTTGTCGTTATCCGTTTTCCATTAAGGCTGAATCGCGTCCTTCGCGATTCAGCCTCTCGGATGATGCTTCGCGTGCAGCTGCTTCAGCCGCTCGCGCGCGACGTGGGTGTAAATCTGCGTTGTTGAAATGTCGGAGTGGCCGAGCAGCAGCTGTACCACGCGCAGGTCGGCGCCGTGATTCAAAAGATGGGTTGCAAAGGCGTGGCGCAGCGTGTGCGGCGAGATCGGCTTGCCAAGCCCCGCCTGCGCGGCGTAGCGCTTGAGCAGATACCAGAACGCCTGGCGCGTCATGGCCCCGCCACGCGCGGTGACGAACAGGTCGTCGCTCGCCTTGGCCCCGAGCAGCGCCGTCCGCGCCTCCTTGAGATAGCGCCTGATCCACGCCAGCGCCTCTTCGCCCAGCGGCACCAGCCGCTCCTTCGAGCCCTTGCCCATCACGCGCACCACGCCCATGTCCTGGCTTACCTGCGGCAGCTTGAGCGTCACCAGCTCCGACACGCGCAGGCCGCTCGCGTACAGCGTCTCCAGCATGGCCTTGTCGCGCAGGCCGAGCGCCTCTTCGATGTGGGGCGCGGCGAGCAGATTCTCGACGTCTTGTTCGGTGAGGCTCTTGGGCAGCGCGCGCGGCAGTTTGGGCGCGTCGATCTTGAGGGTGGGATCGGCCGCAATCTTGCCCTGCCGCAGCGCAAAGCGGTAGAAGCGCTTGAGGCTGGAGAGCTTGCGGCTGGTGGTGCTGGCCTTGGCGCGACGGTTGACCTTGTAGGCGAGGAAACCGAGCAGCTCGGCGTGGTTCGCCGCCAGCAGCGCCTTGCCCTGTTTTGCGCTCAACCAGTCACGGAATTGAACAAGATCGCGCCGGTAGCTGTCGAGCGTGTTGCGCGCCAGCCCGTCTTCGAGCCACAGCGCATCGCAGAACTCGTCGATGAGGTCGGAAGAATTCATCTCAAAAACCCGATCAAGCCACAGAGATCACAGAGGGCACAGAGAAAATCGAGATGCGCATCGGTCTTGAATTCCATTCTCTGTGTTCTGCGTGTCCTCTGTGGCTATCGCTTTTATAGTTCTGCGTTTTCATGTTTCAACAGCCAGCGCTTGATGTCGAGCGGGAACCCGTCTCCGGTTTTCATGAATCCGCCGAGACCGTTGCGACCGATGACGCGATGGCACGGGATCACGATCGGAATGCGGTTGGCGCCGCAGGCGCCGCCGACCGGCCGCGGCGCGGTCGCGAGTTCTCTGGCGATGTCGAGATAGGTGAGCGTACTGCCGCTTGGAATTCTGCAGATCACCTGCCACACTTTGCACTGGAATGGCGTGCCGCTGAACACGAACGGCAGATCGAACTTGAATTCGGGGTCGTCGAGGTACCGTCCGATCTGGCGGCAGACCTTCTCTGCGAGCCGGTTCAGCGGCGCCAGCGGCGCCGCCTTGGGCGGCAGGTATTCGATATCGGTCAGCCGCTCACCGACGGTGCGTATGCCGAGCACCGCAAAGGGCGCGGGATACTTCGCTTGATAGGGCTCCAGCATGTCCGGCGACTCCCAGACGGGTTGAGATTATCCCGGCGCGGTCTGCACTCCCGTGTGACGCAGTTTCTGCATCACCACAACGGCAACAACCAGCGCCAGACCGATAACGTCGAACAAGGCGCGCGGATACACCAGCATCAGGCCGGCGATGATCAGCATCCAGCGTTCGGACCCGGTTGTTTTGCGGAACAGCCAGCCCTGCAGACCCCCGGCCAGCGCGGCGATGCCGATGGCGGCCGTCACCGTGACCTCGGCGATCGACAGCCAGTTGGCCTGGGCCAGGTTCTTGAAGGAACCGTTGAGCAGCAAGCCGATGCCCGAGGGATCCAGCACGAACATGAACGGCACCAGGAACGCCGGCGCGGTGTATTTCCAGCATTGCATGGTCGTACGGTACGGCCCGCCTCCGGTAATCGCGGCTGCCGCAAACGGCGACAGCGCGGTGGGCGGCGAAACTTCGGACAGTACGGCGTAGTAAAAAATGAACATGTGCGCCGCGAAATCCGGCACACCGAGCTTGATCATAGCCGGCGCCGCAATCACCGCGCAGATGATGTAGGACGCCGTCACCGGCACGGCAAGCCCGACGATCCACACGATCAGCGACGTGTAGACGGCGGTGAGCAGCAGCTTCATGTCGTGCAGCAGCGCGGGCGTGTTTGCCGCCCCCAGCATCGTCCACAGGCCGACCAGTCCTTGCGCGCCGGAATCGGCGTAGTCGAGCACGATGGCGCTGAACTTGAGCCCGAGGCCGGTGAGCGTCACGACACCGACGATGATGCCGGCCGAGGCGCAGGTCATGGCGACGGTGAGCACGCCCAGCGAGCCGCCTTCCAGCGCCTTGATGAATCCGGACTCCCAGAAGCCTTTTATCCACGGCAGGCGCCCGCGGAACCAGTCGTAGGGAATAAGCGCCGAGTCGCTCTGGAAAAACGACAGCACAAAGGTCACGATCGTGGCCCAGAACACCGACAGGACCGGCGAGTAGCCGAGCAGCATGAACACCACGATGGCCACCAGCGACACGAAATGAAACCAGTAGCGCTTGGCCAGGTCGAGCGCGCGCTGATGCTTCTCGAGCACGACCGTTTTCATGCCGAACTTGCGCGCGTCGATCTCGACCATGATGAAAATCGCGAGATAAAACAGTATCGTCGGGATGGTCGCCATCAGGATCACGTCGAGATACGAGATCTTGAGGAACTCGGCGATCAGGAACGCGGCCGCACCCAGCACCGGCGGCGAGAGAATGGCACCCAGCCCGCCCGCGGCCAGCAGCCCGCCCGCGGCCTCCTTGCCATATCCCGACTTGGCCAGCAGCGGATAGGCGACCGAACCCAGCGTGACGGTCGTGGCCACGCCGGAACCCGACGGCCCGCCCAGCAGGAACGAGCCCATCACCACCGCCCGGCCTGCACTGGAAGGCTTGCCGCCCATCGCGGAGAAGGAGAAGTCGATGAAGAATTTGCCCGCGCCCGAATACTGCAGGAACGCACCGAAGATGGTGAACAGGATTATGAGCGTCGAGGACACGTCCACCGCCACGCCGAAGATGCCCTCCAGCGTCATGTAGAGCGATCCCGTCAGCCGTGAAATCTCGTAGCCCTTGTGTGTCCACGGCGGCGGCAGATAGGGGCCGAACAGCGCATAGGCAATGAAAAGCATGACGACGAACGGCAGAATCCACGTCGAGCTTCTTCTGTTTCCCTCCAAAATCAACAGGATAAGCGCGACGCCGAATACCTGGTCGATCACAGTCGGAAGGGTGGCGCGGTCGCCAAGCTCATCGCCCCAATAAAGAATGTAGGCAACGATCGCGATCGAAACGATGGCGAAAATCACATCCCACCACATCAGCCGGTGGCGGAAGCGCGGCGCGGCGGGGAAGAGCAGGAACACCAGCGCCAGGGCAAACGCGACGTGGACCGGACGCAGGATGTAGGCCGGCACGATCTCGACCGCGGCGTAGAGATGAAACAGCGACATCACCACCGCGAACGCCGTCAGGAAAACCGCCAGCGCGCCGGCATAGCGATTGTGCGCACCCTCCTCTTCTTCGATGAACTCCTCGGCCTTTTTCAGCGCCTCTTCGCTGATAACGACGTCGTCCCGCGCCAGCGCATTATTATTGTCGCTCATTGCCACAAATTCCTCCTTCGTCGTGCGTCGCGGCCATCTTAGCACAGCGTCTCACAAGTCTTGCTTCACACCGACAACACATAAAAAAACCCCGTCCGGCGGGGACGGGGTTCGTGAACCCTGCCGCTTAATTAAGCTTGACGCCTTTCTCGGCGAAATACTTGACTGCCCCCGGATGATACGGGACCGGCGATGCCGCAGCCTTCTGGTTCTCGAGCTTGAAGTTGGCGGCTTCCTTATGCACCTGGATCAGTTCATCGCGTTTTTCAAAAATCGTCTTGACGATGTTATATGCCACCTGATCGCTCATTTTCTCGTTCGTGACCAGAATGTTCCACACCGTAGCCTGGTGGTTGTCCGCGGTCATGCCCGAATACGTCGACTTCGGGATCACGTCCTCGATGTAGAGATTGCCGTATTTCTTGTTCATCGCCGGCACCAGATCGGCATGATCGACCAGCTTGATCCTGACGCCGGGGGTGGCGGCCAGATCGGTGACCGCGGCGGTAGGCAGCCCGCCGACCCAGAAGAAAGCATCGATTTTCTTGTCCTTGATCGCGTTGACCGACTCGGCAACTCCCAGGCGCTCGCGTCTCATGTCGCGGTCCTTGTCGAGCCCTGCCGCCTCGATAATCCGGAACGCCATCACTTCAGTCGCGCTGCCGGGCGAGCCGGTGGACACGCGCTTGCCCTTCAGGTCTTTCATGGTGTTGATGCCGGTACCCTCGACAGTTACGATATGCATGCGGTTCGGATACAGCACCATCAGGGTGCGCAGCGGGACCTTCTGTCCCTTGAACTTGTCCTCGCCTTTGTAAGCGTCCTGGCTGGCATCCGCCATCGCCAGCCCGATGTACGGCTTGCCGGTGCCGATGAGCTTCAGGTTATCGACCGAGCCGCCGGTCACTTCGGCGGTGGCCTGCATGCCGGGAACGTACTTGGACAGCACGTTGGCGATACCGCCGCCCAGCGGATAGTAGACGCCACCGGTGCCACCGGTGCCGATCGACAGATTGATTTTCTCCTGGGCAAAGCCGTTAAACGCCAGCAGCGCAGCGGCGGCGAGCACCAGGCTTTTCATCAGATTTTTCATATTTCCTCCTTGGAAACGGTAATTTATTTGCTGTGAGAAGGCGCAGTTTAGGGACAATCACAAGCGAAGGTCAACCCAGGGCGCAATTTTGCGGTACGTCTGCACTGACTAGATAGCAGAACTTGTCTCAAAAACCCTTCAAGACAGTTATTTAGCAAATACCTGCGACAGGTCATTGAACGCCTTGAACTCAAGCGCATTGCCGCAGGGATCGAGGAAGAACATCGTCGCCTGCTCGCCGACCTGCCCCTTGAAGCGCACATGCGGCTCGATCACGAACTTTGTTCCCGCTTTGACGAGCTTGTCGGCGAGCGCCTGCCATTCCTGCATCGACAGGATCACGCCGAAGTGGCGCACCGGCACGTTGTCGCCGTCGACCGCGCTGGTGTGGCGGTGTCCCGCTTCCCCCGGCGCCAGATGTGCCACGATCTGATGGCCGTAAAAATTGAAGTCCACCCAATCGTCGGCGGAGCGCCCCTCCGGGCAGCCCAGCAGTCCGCCGTAAAAGGCGCGCGCCTTGGCGAGATCGGTGACGGGGAAAGCGAGATGAAACAGCGGCTGCGTCATGATGTCCTCTGAAGGTTGGCTATCGGCTCGGAAAGAATGGTATTTTACGTATTTTTCCCTCTGAAGAGAGCACAACATCATGGCCAAGATCCAGTCCGTTTCCGTGTGTGTGGCGCGCGTTCCGCTCGACACCGTCACCTCGTTTGCCACCCGCACCGTCTCCGCCCGCGACTACTGCCTGGTCAAGGTGCGCTCGACCGACGGCGTCGAAGGCATAGGCTTCTGCTACGTCGGCAGCGCCGGCGGCCGCATCGCGCAGGTCGCGATCGAAGAACTGCTCGCGCCCAAACTGATCGGCCAGGATTCGCTCCGCAGCGAAGGCCTGTGGCACGAGATGTACCAGGAATCGCTGCTGCAGGGCCGCGCGGGGAGCGTGATGCGCGGCATTTCCATCCTCGACACCGCGCTGTGGGACCTGAACGCGCGCACTGCAAAACTACCGCTTTACAAATACCTTGGCGCCTTCGTCGCGGACAGCGTGCCGGCCTATGCCAGCGGCGGCTACTACCTGGCCGGCAAGACGCCGAAAAAGCTGGGCGCCGAAATGGCGTCCTACGTTAAAGCCGGCTTCAAGGCGGTGAAAATGAAAGTGGGCCGCCTGAGTCCACGTGAAGAAGAAGTCCGCGTCCGAGCAGCGCGCGAAGCGGTCGGTCCCGACGTGCATCTGATGCTTGACGCCAACAACGCCTGGAGCGACGTGCCAACCGCGCTCGCTTATGTGCGGCGCTTCGAAGCCTACGACCCGTACTGGATCGAGGAGCCGTTCGGTCCCGACGACATCGACAGCCACGCCAAGCTTGCCGAGTTGACGCCCGTCGTGGTGGCCACCGGCGAGATCGCGTATGGGCGCTGGTACCACAAGGAACTGTTAGACAAGCGCGGCGCGGAAATCCTGCAGACCGACGCGCTGGTGTGCGGCGGCATCACCGAATGGAAACGCATCGCCGCCATGGCCGCGGGCTACGGCGTCATCATGTGCCCGCACTGGTTCCACGATCTGCACGCGCACCTCGTCGCCGCCACGCCCAACGCGCGCTACGTCGAATTCTTCATCGACGACCAGGTGCTCAACTTCCGCCGCCTGATCGACAAGCAGTTGAAATACAAGGATGGCAACCTGATCCTGCACCAGACATCGGGGCTGGGATTCGACTTCGATGAGAAAGCGGTGAAGAAATACGCGCTCACGCCGGCGACACCGTGGACGACGATCAAGTAAAAAAGCAAAAAAGCGGACCGCGAAGGAATAATTATATCATTATAAACAATGAGTTATGACAGTCCCCGGCGCCGGACTGGAGCGTACTTTGCGTTCCGCTTCCTGAACTAACCTTGCATCAGCTTCATTTCCGCTGCGGCCAGGTCTTCTTCCACGCCGAGCAGCACGATGACGTCGCCTTCCTCGATGCGGGTGTCCGGGGCTGGCGTCACGGTGCGCACATTGCGCCGGCGCACGGCAGTCACTTCGACATGAAGGCTGGCAAGATCGAGGTCGCTCAGCGATTTGCCGATTGCCGCCGCATCCTGGGGCACCATCACCGAATGCAGGCGCGGCTGCATCTCGTCGGCGCCCTCGGCTTCGTCGGTCATGCCGCGATAAAAGCCGCGGAACAGGCTGTAGCGATGCGCGCGCGTCTCCCGGATGCGGCGCAGCACGCGGTTTAACGGCGTGCCCAGCAGCATCAGCGTCGTCGAGGCAAGCATCAGGCTGCCTTCCATGATCTCGGCCACCACCTCGGCGGCGCCGGCCGCCTTGAGGCGGTCGATGTCGGTATCGTCGAGCGTGCGCACGATCACCGGCAGACCGGGGCGCAACTCCCGCACCTGTGCCAGAATCTTCAGTGCCGAAGCGGTATCGGAGTAGGTGATCACGACCGCCTTGGCGCGCAGCAGCCCCGCCGCCACCAGCACCTCGCGCCGGCCGGCGTCGCCAAACACCGCGCTCTCGCCCGCCGCCGCCGCCTCCTTGATGCGCTGCGGATCGATGTCGAGCGCGATGAACGGAATGCGTTCCCGCTCCAGCAGGCGGGAGAGATTCTGGCCGCTGCGGCCATAGCCGCAGATCACGACATGCTGATCGGCCACCATCGATTGCGCCGCGATGTTGGTGAGATGCAGGGCGCGGCTCATCCATGCCGTCGAACTCCAGCGCTGCACGATATGCTCGCTGCGCTCGATGATGAACGGTGCGATCAGCATCGACAATACCATCGCCGCCAGCACCGGTTGCAGGATCTGCGGCTGCACCAGGCCCAGATTGTAGGCGTTGGACAGCAGTACAAAACCGAACTCGCCGCAGGCGCCGAGCGCCAACCCAGTGCGCAGCGCCACGTCCGAGTCGCTGCCGAACAGCCGACTCAATCCGAAAATCAGCAGCGTTTTCAGCACCACCAAAGCGATCAGCAGCACGCTGGGCCAGCCGTTTTCCACCACCACGCGCACATCGAGCAGCATGCCGACCGTCACGAAAAAAAGCCCCAGCAGAATATCGCGGAACGGCTTGATGTCCTCTTCGACCTGATAGCGGTATTCGGTTTCCGAGATCAGCACGCCGGCGACGAACGCGCCGAGCGCGAGCGAAAGCCCCGCCATTTCGGTAATGAATGCCACACCCAGCGTGATCAGCAGCACATTGAGCACGAACAGTTCGGAAGATTTCTGCCGCGCCACCAGGTGAAACCAGTTGCGCATCAGGCGCTGCCCCAGAAACAGCAGCACCGTGAGCACTACCGCCGCCTTGAGCAGCGCGTAACCGATATTCATCGCCAGGTCATCGGGACCCGCCGCAAGCGCGGGAATGAGGATAAGCAGCGGCACCACCGCGAGATCCTGGAACAACAGGATGCCCATGATCTGGCGTCCGTGCGGCGAGTTGAGCTCGTAGCGTTCGGCCAGCAGCTTGGCAAGTATGGCGGTCGAAGACAGCGCCAGCGCGCCGCCGAGCACGACACCCGCCTGCCAGGCGATGCCCAACCCCAAGGCTACCGCCAGCACAATCGCCAGCGTCAGAATGACCTGGGCCGCGCCAAGCCCGAACACGATGCGCCGCATGGTAACCAGCTTCGGCAGACTGAATTCAAGCCCGATGCTGAACATCAGGAACACCACGCCGATTTCGGCAAGATGGCGGACTTCTTCGCTATCGCGTATCCAGCCCAAGGCATGGGGACCGATCGCCACACCGACGATCAGGTAACCCAGCAGCGGCGGTAGCCTGAGCAAGCGGCATACGGCCACCACCAATACCGCGGCGGCAAGCAGAATCAGCACCGGTTGCAGCGTGGTTTGCATATCTTTTTCATCTGCGGAGGTTACACCCCAATAATGCCTTATCGACAACGAATTGCAAGCACACGCACGGGCTTGGAAAGGACCACTTCTGCTATACTTGGCCGCGATGAACAATCCCAAACCGGGCGTATCCGCTCACGCTGCGATTGCGATAGCGCGCGACGTGCTGGAAATCGAAGCCAAGGCGATTTCCGACCTGATCGCCAGCCTCGGTCAGCCTTTCGTGCAGGCGGTGGAGTTGATCCTCAATTCGCGTGGGCGCGTGATCGTCAGCGGCATCGGCAAGTCGGGACATGTGGCGCGCAAAATCGCGTCCACCATGGCGAGCACCGGCACCCCGGCATATTTCGTGCATCCCGCGGAAGCCAGCCACGGCGACCTCGGCATGATCACGCGCGAGGACGTGTTCATCGCGCTTTCGAATTCCGGAGAAAGCTCTGAACTGCTCGCCATCGTGCCGCTGCTCAAGCGCTGGGGCGCAAAACTGATCGCCATGACCGGTAATGCCCAGTCAACCCTCGCCCGCGAAGCCGCCGTTCATTTATATGCCGGCGCCGCCAAGGAAGCGTGCCCGCTCAATCTCGCGCCCACCGCCAGTACCACCGCAGCGCTTGCTCTCGGCGATGCGCTCGCCGTTGCGCTGATGCAGGCCAAGGGATTTACGCGCGACGAGTTTGCGCGCTCCCACCCCGGCGGGACGCTGGGCAGAAAACTCCTCACCCATGTGCGCGACGTGATGCGCACCGGCACGGACGCGCCGCGCATTTCTGACGCCGCAACCCTGATGGAGGCAATGCTTGAAATGTCGCGCGGGCGCATGGGCATGACTGCAATCCTCAACGATGACGGACACGTCGTCGGCATTTTCACCGACGGCGATCTGCGGCGCACGCTTGAAAAAGGTGTCGATCTGCGCAGCACAAGGATTTCCGATGTGATGAAACGCGAGCCGAGCACCATTGGTCCCGACAAACTTGCCGTCGAAGCCGTCGAAATCATGGAACGCAACAAGGTCAACCAGTTGCTGGTTGTTGACAGGGAGCGCAGGCTGCTCGGAGCGCTCAACATGCACGATTTATTCCGCGCCAAGGTTATCTGATCGGTGACCTTCGCCCAATGACCGGGATCGACATCTGAAATGAGAGCGGTATACGAAAGAGCGCGGAATATCCGCCTCGCCATTTTCGATGTCGATGGCGTGCTGACCGATGGCAGTCTGTATTTCACCGACTCCGGAGAAGAGCTGAAGGCGTTCAATGTGCGCGACGGGCACGGCATGAAAATGCTGCAGGCCTGCGGCGTCAGGCTTGCAATAATCACCAGCAGAAACTCACGCTGCGTCGAGTTGCGCGCCCGGAACCTGGGCATCGACCTGCTTTATCAGGGTGTCGCGGACAAACTGGCGACGTTTCAGGAGCTGCTGGCTCAGCTCAAGCTCGACGTCGCTGCCGCGGCTTACATGGGTGATGACGTCATCGACCTGCCGGTGATGCAGCGTTGCGGGCTTGCCCTGACCGTAGCGGAGGCGCCCGCCGCGGTGAAAAACCACGCGCACTACGTAAGCCAGGCCCCTGGCGGCCGCGGCGCGGTGCGGGAAGTCTGCGAGCTTATCATGCAGGCGCAGGGCACGCTGGCGGCCCAGATTGCGGCCTGTTTGAAATGACGACACGGCACCCGCCCGACTGATCATGAACGACAGGCTTACCCGCTGGTTTCCGCTGCTGTTGCTGGCGATACTTGCGGCACTGACGTTCTGGCTCGACCGCGCCGTGCAGCCGCCCGCGGGCAAGCGCGACGGATCAACCCGCCACGACCCCGATTACATTGTCGAAAAGCTGTCGGCGTTGCGCATGGCCCCCGACGGCGGCATCAAGCACACGCTGTTTGCCGAGAAAATGATCCATTATCCGGATGACGACAGCACATATCTGCAGTCGCCGAAATTCGTGAGCTACGCCTCAGGCAAGACGCCGATGACCATCACCGCCCGGGAAGCACTGGTATCGAAAAACGGCGAAAATGTTTATTTTCAAAACGATGTGCGCGTCACGCGCGCGCCTTATGACGACAAGAGCGAACTCGTGATGCAAACCAGCTACCTGCATGTTATCCCCGACGACAATATTGCCAAGACCGACCGGCCGGTCACCATTACCGATGCCAATACCGTCGTCAACGCGATTGGCCTAGAATTGAACGGAGAGACTCGGATCCTGAAACTGAAATCCAGAGTCAGAGGTATTTATGATCAGAACAAGAAATAGCGCGCCGGTTGCGGCGCTTGCCCGCCCCGGCAAATCTCCCGCAGGGCGATTCATCTTTTTTGTCGCGTGCTGCGCGCTCGCGCTCACCGGAATCGCCAGCCGCGCGGAAAAGGCCGATCGCGAAAAACCCATCAATCTCGAAGCCGACCGCGTCACCGTCGATGACGTCAAGCAAATCTCGACATTCGAGGGCAACGTGGTGCTGACCCAGGGCACGCTTGTGATCCGCGGCGATCGTATGCAGGTACGCCAGGATAACGAAGGCTTCAAATACGGCACGACCTGGGGCGATCTTGCCTACTTCCGGCAAAAACGCGAGGGCTTCGACGAGTACATCGAAGGCTGGGCCGAACGCATCGAATACGACGGCCGTGCCGACAAGGTGCAGATGTTCAACCGCGCCTCGATGAAGCGCGGGCAGGATGAAGTGCGCGGCAACTACATCTCGTATGATGCCAATACCGAGTTCTTCCAGGTCGTCGGCGCAGGCAAGGCTGCCCCCGACGATCCCAGCCGCCGCGTGCGCGCAGTGATGCAGCCCAAGCCCAAGGACAAGGACAAATCCGCCGTCACTGCGCCACCCGTCCCTCTCAAACCAGCCGAGACCATCGCTGCGCCGCGTGAAGAACTTGGAACCAGTAAAAAGTAAGCCCGCCACAGCCGACGACGCAAGCCGGATGCCGCTGCCGTTCGCTCCACCGGCGTCTTTCGCAGCGCAGACATTCCAGGTGAGCGAACTCAAGGCCGAGCGCCTGAAGAAGCGCTACCGTTCGCGCGTCGTCGTCAAGGACGTATCACTCGAAGTGCGTAGCGGCGAAGTGATCGGCCTGCTCGGACCGAATGGCGCCGGAAAAACCACCTGCTTTTACATGATGGTGGGATTGGTGCCGGCGGACGGCGGCGAGCTCTACCTTAACGATCGCAAGCTCACGCATATGCCGATACACCGCCGTGCCAGGCTGGGCCTGAGCTATCTGCCGCAGGAGGCTTCGATTTTCCGCCGGCTGTCGGTTGCCGACAACGTGCGCGCGGTGCTTGAGCTGCACAACAATGATCCCGATCGGATAAACAACAAGCTCGACGATCTGCTGCGCGACCTCCATGTCGGTCATCTGCGCAACAACCCTGCGATCAGCCTTTCCGGCGGGGAGCGGCGGCGCGTCGAGATCGCACGCGCCCTGGCCACCGAACCGCGCTTCATCCTGCTTGACGAGCCGTTTGCCGGGGTCGACCCCATCGCAGTCCTGGACATCCAGAAAATCATAGGATTTCTCAAAGAACGCGGCATCGGCGTAGTGATTACCGATCATAACGTTAGAGAAACCCTGGGTATCTGCGACCGCGCCTATATCATCAACGAGGGCACGGTCCTGGCCTACGGCAAACCCGAAGAAATCGTTTATAATGAAAGTGTCAGGAAAGTTTACCTGGGAGAGCATTTCCGCCTCTAGACCATTCGCCCGCGCCGGAGTCAGAGGTGATCACACCAGCGGGCCTCAGCGATAGCCAGCGCGCATCAGACCAGCATGAAGCATTCCCTACAACTTCGGCTATCCCAACATTTAACCCTCACTCCGCAGCTGCAGCAATCGATCCGCCTGCTGCAGCTGTCCACGCTCGAACTTAACCAGGAACTCGAGCGTCTCCTGCAGGAGAACCCGCTGCTCGAACGTGACGACGGCATCCGCGAACAGCCGGCCGGGATGCAAGCGCCCGGCACTGCGGACTCAGCGCCCGCGGAGGAAGACGTCTCCGCCACTGATTCTGCAACTGGTTCCGAAATTACCGGATTCGGCGCCATGGACGACATGCCGTTCCCGGGTGCGCGCGACGATTCCGAGGACGGCGATTTTCCTCAGGTCGCGGCCGGCTCACCGACGCTGCGCACCCATTTGCTGTCACAGTTGTCCGAGATCAATCTCCCGGAGCGCGATCGCAGGCTGGTGGCGCTGCTCATCGACTCGCTCGATGACGACGGTTATTTGACGCAGGACCTGGCCGAACTGCTCGCCATCCTGCCGCAAGAACTCGCGGTCGAGCTCGAAGACCTGCGGATCGCGCTGAAGCATCTGCAGAACTGCGAGCCAACGGGAGTGGGAGCGCGAAACCTGAGCGAGTGTCTGGCGCTTCAGCTTAGCGCGCTGCCCGAGTGCACGCCGTATCGCGCCGAAGCGCTGGAAATCGTCAGGAATCACCTTGACATACTGGCCTCGCGCGATTTCAGCAGGCTCAGGAAAGTGCTGCGCTGCGACGATGGCTGCCTGCGTGCGGTGCAAAAACTGATCACCAGCCTCAATCCCCGGCCGGGCCGGGATTTCTCGTCGGAAGACACACGCTATATTGTGGCCGACGTGATCGTCAGGAAAGCAAAAGGCGTATGGCTTGCCTCGCTCAATCCCGAAGCGATGCCCCGCCTGCGGATCAACCGGCTTTATGCCGACATCCTGCAGCGCAGCCGCAACACCGGCTCGCAGCAACTCTCCAGCCAGCTGCAGGAAGCCAAATGGCTGATCAAGAACGTACAGCAGCGTTTCGACACGATTTTGCGCGTGTCCCAGGCCATCGTCGATCGCCAGCGCCATTTTTTCGAGCATGGCGAAGTCGCAATGCGGCCGCTGGTGCTGCGCGAAATCGCGGAAGCGCTCAGCCTGCACGAATCGACGGTGTCGCGCGTCACCACCCAGAAATTCATGCATACGCCGCGCGGCATTTTCGAGCTCAAATATTTCTTCGGCAGCCACGTCACGACCGAGACCGGCGGGTCAGCTTCCAGCACCGCAATCCGGGCGCTGATCAAGCAGCTGGTGAGCGCAGAAAATTCACGCAAACCCCTTACCGACAGCCAGATATCCGAAATTCTCGGCCAGCAGGGCATCGTTGTCGCCCGGCGCACTATAGCCAAATACCGCGAATCCTTGCAGATTTTGCCTGTCAATCTAAGAAAGACTCTCTAACACCGAAAGGAGCGGACATGAACCTGCATTTAACCGGCCACCACCTCCAGATCACCCCCGCCATCCGCGAATATGTGGCAAACAAACTGCAGCGCATCACGCATCACTTCGATCATGTCATTGACGTCAACGTCATCATGTCGATCGAAAAACTGAATCAGAAAGTCGAAGCCAGCGTGCACGTGCGCGGCAAGGACATTTTCTGCGAAAGCATCGATTCCGACATGTACGCCGCCATCGACATTCTGGTCGACAAGCTCGACCGGACCATCGTCAAGCACAAGGAAAAAAACCTTGATCAGCGTCATGACGGCGCATCAATCAAGCACCAGGACGCGGAATGATGGCCGGCAAGCCGGCCATCGAATCCCGGATGTCTTTGCGATACACGCCTGACTTCAAACTCAAATCATGAACCTGATCGCCAAACTTCTGCCGCTGTCGAACGTCATGCTCGACCTCGACGTCTCCAGCAAAAAACGGGTATTCGAGCAGGCCGGCCTGCTGTTCGAAAACAACCACAGCATCGCACGCAGCCAGGTCTTCGACAGCCTGTTTGCGCGCGAGAAGCTGGGCTCGACCGGTCTGGGTCAGGGCATCGCCATTCCCCACGGGCGCATCAAAGGCCTCAAGGAGGCGGTCGGCGCCATCGTCAGAATGAAGCAGCCGATCCCGTTTGATGCGCCCGACGGCCAGAACGTCAACCTGATTTTCGTGCTGCTGGTTCCCGACCGCGCCACCGATCTGCATCTGCAGATTCTGTCCGAACTCGCGCAGATGTTCAGCGACAAGCCGTTCCGCGAGCGCCTGCTCAACGCCCAGAACGCCGCTGAGCTGCATCAATTGATCTGCGAATGGCA
>JAIESJ010000281.1 GCA_019746155.1 Burkholderiales bacterium | reverse complement strand
CGAGCGCGCGATCACGGTAAGATCGGGCGGCGACGTGCCGAACCATTCCTTGGATTCTTTCGGTTCCATCGCGATCTTCATCAGGTCGCCGACCTTGGCGCCGGTGAAGATCAGGTTGTCGCGGATTTGCTGCTCGCTGAGACCCAGATCCTGCAGCCGGTTGTAGCGCATGTAATTCGCGCTGTGGCAGTTGAGGCAGTAGTTGACGAACACCTGCGCGCCGCGCTGCAGCGAAATCAGGTCGCGCTCGTCGATGGGCGCGCGGTCGAGTTTGACTTCATCACCGGCGGCGAATGCGCCCGCCGAAGCCAGCAGCAGGGTGAGCAGCAGTTTTTTAACGAAGTTCATCGGCTTGCTCCTCACCCCGTCACCCGTTGCGGTTCCGGCCTGGTCTGGTCCATCTTCGAATACCACGGCATCAGCGCGAAAAATGCGAAATAGATCATGGTGCAGACCTGGGATACGACCGTGCCGGCGGTGGTCACCGGCTGAGTGCCGAAATAACCGAGAACGAAAAAAGCGATCACGAAAATCGCCAGCACGGTTTTGAACAAACCGCCCTTGTAGCGGATCGATTTCACCGGACTCCGGTCAAGCCAGGGCAGCAGAAAAAAGACCATCACCGCGGCCCCCATCAGCACCACGCCCCATACCTTGGCCTCGATGAAGATGAATCCCGCAATCAGAACAACTCCGACCGCGGCCGCCAGCAGCTTCATCCCGCCCTCTTTCACGCTCAGGATGATGAGCGCCACATAACCGATTACGCCGGCCCCCAGATACCACATGAAGCCCTCGGTAGTGGCGCGCAAAATCGAGTAATACGGCGTGAAATACCACACCGGCGCGATGTGCGAAGGCGTCTTCAACGGGTCGGCCGGAATGAAGTTGTTGTACTCGAGGAAATAGCCGCCGAATTCCGGCATGAAGAACAGGATGGCGGCGAACACCGCTGCGAACACCACCACACCGAGAATATCTTTCACCGTGTAATACGGATGGAACGGGATGCCGTCGAGCGGGCGGCCCGTCTGCGGGTCCTTGTTCTTTTTTATTTCGATGCCGTCGGGATTGTTCGAACCCACCTCGTGCAGCGCCATGATGTGGGCGGCGACCAGGCCCAGCAGCACCAGCGGAATCGCGATGACGTGGAACGCGAAGAAGCGGTTCAGCGTCGCGTCCGACACCACGTAGTCGCCGCGGATCCACAGCGACAGATCGGGCCCGATCAGCGGCAGCGCATCGAACAGGTTGATGATCACCTGCGCGCCCCAGTACGACATCTGCCCCCACGGCAGCAGATAACCGAAAAAGGCCTCCGCCATCAGGCACAGGTAAATCACCATGCCGAAAATCCAGACGAGTTCGCGCGGCTGCCGGTAGGAGCCGTACATCAGCCCGCGGAACATGTGCAGATAGACGACGATGAAAAACGCGGAGGCGCCGGTCGAGTGCATGTAGCGGATGAGCCAGCCGAGCGGCACATCGCGCATGATGTATTCGACCGATGCGAAAGCCTGTGCCGCATCGGGCTTGTAGTGCATGGTCAGGAAAATGCCGGTGACGATCTGCAGCACCAGCACAAGCAACGACAGCGAGCCGAAGTAGTACCAGAAATTGAAGTTCTTCGGCGCGTAATACTCGGCCAGGTGCTCGCGCCACAGCTGCATCAGCGGAAACCGCTGATCCACCCAGGTCAGAAGGCCGTTGAACGGTCCGGCGCCGGTGACCGGCTGTTTCTGAGTCGCCGCCATCGGTTACGCTCCCTTGCTGTCGTCGCCGATCAGCAGGCGCGTATCGGACAGATATTTGTAAGGCGGAACCACCAGGTTGTCCGGCGCCGGCTTGTTCTTGTAGACGCGGCCCGCGAGGTCAAACAGCGAACCGTGGCACGGACAGTAGAAGCCGCCCTGCCAGTTGGAATCGAAAGGCTCGGGCTCGGCCTTGAACTTGCCGACCGGTGAGCAGCCCAGATGCGTGCAAATGCCGACGACCACCAGGTAATCGGGCTTGAGCGAGCGAAACTCGTTTTTGGCGTATGCCGGCTGCATCGGCTTTTTCGAGTCGGGGTCGGCGACCTTGTCGTCGGTTTTCCTCACGGCGTCGAGCATTTCCTGGGTGCGGCGGACGATCCATACCGGTTTGCCGCGCCACTCGACGGTCATTTGCTCGCCGGGCGCAAGTTTGCTGATATCGACCTCCACCGGGGCGCCGGCGGCCTTGGCGCGCTCCGACGGCAACATGCTTGCGACAAACGGTACTGCTACGGCACCTGACGCGACCCCGCCCGCGACGCTGGTGGCGGCGACGAGAAAGCGCCGCTTGCCCTGATCCATCTCTTTCTCAGCCATGAAATGATCTCTGAAAATGCGAAAAAAGCGCTATTTTACACAAATGCCCCTGGAAATTTAAGTGGAATTTAAAAAAAATGTTGCTTATCATCATGTTGCAATGATTTTTCGGCTTTAACCCTGTGCCGGGAGCCGGTCAGGCGGGGATCCGACCGGCTGCCGGGCAAACGAGGCGGTGACGCCGCTCGCGATTTTGCGTATTTCGGCGTGCCCTTCCACCCGCAGGCCGTTTGGGCAATAATCTCGAAACTCAGGGACTTCAAGAAACCGGTTCAGGTAGGCGTCAACTCGTCGCGCTTCGTAAGCGGCTGGCCCTGCTGCAGAAAAGCATTCTAACTCGAACCGGCGACGAAACGTTTTCGCATGCGCAAACTTTGGCTGGTATTTACCCAAACCGCGACCGTCTGTCTCGCGGTGTTGTTCGTCGTCTCGACGCTGCGGCCCGATCTGCTGTCGTGGAATTCGCGCGACAACGTGGTGACGATCAAGGAATCGCAGTCCGAGGCCGCGACGAGGAAAACCACTTCGTTCAGCGACGCGGCCAAAAAGGCGATGCCGGCGGTGGTCAATATCTTCACCACCAAGGACGTCAAAGTGCCGCGCCATCCGTTCATGGACGACCCGGTATTCCGCTACTTTTTCGGCGACCAGTTCGACGCCCAGACGCAGAAGAGCACCAACTTGGGCTCGGGCGTCATTGTCAGCGGCGAGGGTTATATCCTGACCAACAGCCATGTGGTCGAAGCTGCCGACGACATCGAGGTCGCGCTGGCCGATGGCCGGCGCGCGCAGGCGCGCGTGGTCGGCGCCGACCCCGAGACCGATATCGCGGTGCTGAAAATCGAACTGCCCAAGCTGCCGTCGATCACCTTCGGACAATCGGATCAGGCAAGCGTAGGTGACGTGGTGCTGGCGATCGGCAATCCCTTCGGCGTCGGCCAGACCGTCACCCTGGGGATCGTCAGCGCGCTCGGACGCAACCACCTCGGCATCAACACTTTCGAAAACTTCATTCAGACCGACGCCGCGATCAATCCCGGCAACTCGGGCGGCGCGCTGGTCGATGTCAACGGCAACCTGATCGGCATCAATACCGCGATCTACTCGAACACGCCCGGCGGAGCATCATTGGGCATCGGCTTCGCCATCCCGGTCAGCACCGCGCGTCAGGTGATGGAGCAGATCGTCCGGACCGGCTCGGTGACGCGCGGCTGGATCGGCGTCGGCGTGCAGGACATGACCCGGGAACTCGCGGAATCGTTCAAGCTGCAGCAGGTCAACGGCGCACTGATCTCCGAAGTGCTGCGTGGCAGCCCGGCGGACAAGGCCGGGATCAAGCCCGGAGACATCCTGATCGCGGTGAACGGCAAGCCGGTCGCCGACTCGGCGAGCATGCTCAACCTCATCGCCGCGCTGCAGCCCGGGCAGCAGGCAGCGCTCAAGGTGGTGCGCAACCGGGCCGAAACCGAAGTCAAAGTCACCGTGGGCACGCGGCCCAAGCAATCGCGCAGGGAAAAGTAAGCGCCCCGTAACAGAACCAAGAAAAGCCGGCAGCCTGTCGGATTTGGCCCCATTCACCTGAACGCGTAGCGTTTTTAGGAGTTTGTCGAACCCAAGTCCGACAAACTCCTAGCCGCCGCGCCCTTTTTCCTCGGCTTCTATTTTGTCGAGTTCGTTTTCCATTTCGGCTGCGGAAGGCGCCTGGTAGTCGTCCTCCTGCTTGCGCTTGGTCACGAAACGCGCAAAAAATATCCCGAGCTCGAAGAGCAGGCACATCGGCGCCGCCAGCAATATCTGCGACACCACGTCAGGCGGCGTGACGACAGCCGCAACGACGAAAGCGCCGACGATGAAATAGGGACGCGCATCTTTAAGCTGCTCAATCGTCACTACCCCCATCCGCACCAGCAGGATGACCGCGATCGGCACCTCGAAGGTCGCGCCGAAAGCCAGAAAAAGGGTCAGCACGAAACTGAGATAGTTTTCGATGTCGGGCGCGACCGTAATGCTCTTGGGCGCGATCTTGTTGACGAAATCGAACACCACGCCGAACACGAAGAAATAACAGAATGCGATCCCCAGCAGGAACAGAATCGTGCTTGCCACCACCAGCGGCATCACCAGGCGCTTCTCGTGGGCATACAAGCCGGGCGCGACGAATGCCCATGCCTGATAGAGCACGTACGGGAGCACGATTACAAACGCCACCATCATCGCCACCTTGATCGGAACCAGGAACGGTGTCACCACGCCGGTGGCGATCATCTTGGTGCCCTCGGGCAACGCGCGCATCATGGGGTAAGCCAGCAAGTCATAAAGATCGGATGCCCAGGGAAACAGGCACAGCAGGACGATCGCGAACGCCAGCACCGAGCGCAGCAGCCGGTCGCGCAGCTCCATCAAATGGGAAATGAAGGTGTCCTGGGTCATGCCGTCTGAAGGCGCGGGAGTCAGCCCTGCTTCTGCGACTTGGAATCAAGCCCCAGTTCCAGCTGTGGCGAAGTTGCCGCGGCCGTTGACGATTGCGCAGCCCCGGATGACGCGGGGGAAGCATCCGATGAGGGTTCGGCGGGCGGTTGAGCCGTCTCCGGCAAGGAGGTGTCCGCGATTTTTTGCAGCTCGGATTCGGTCGTGCTGATCTCCTTGGAAACCGATTGCTCGATGGAGCGTGCCGCATCCTGCATGCTGCTCTGAAGTTTGCGCAGCTCCTCGAGCTGCATTTCGCGGCTGATGTCGGCCTTGACGTCGTTGACGTAGCGCTGCATGCGCCCGAACAGGTGGCCGAGCGTGCGCGCCACCTTGGGCAGGCGCTCGGGGCCGATCACGATCAGCGCCACGACCGCGATGACCAGAATCTCGGAGAAACCGATGTCAAACATGGGAATCCGTGAGGCGAGAGGAGTTAGGCGTTAGGAGGCGCGTTCGGTGCTGGGGTTCTTCGCCTCACTCCTCGCTCCTCCTCCCTCACGCTTTTGGCGTCTCTTTCTTGGCTTCGCCTTCGATGGTCTGACCGGTGGAGGGCGGGATTTCCGCTTTCGGGGCGGACTTGTCGTCCTCGGATTTCATGCCTTCCTTGAAGCCTTTGACGGCGCTACCTAGATCGGCGCCCAGATTGCGCAGCTTTTTGGTACCGAAGACCAGGATCACGACCACCAGGACGATCAGCCAGTGCCAGATACTTAATGAACCCATTTTTTACTCCTCAATCTTCATCCGCGGGACTTCTTTTGGCTCCGACATAACCTGAAGGTTAGTCTACGCCGAAAAGCCTCTCGTTAGAGGCCTTTTGGCTCCGACATAACCTGAAGGCTAGTCTACGCCGAAAGAAGTCCCGCTCATCCGCGGGACTTCTTTTCATCGATCCCCGAAACGCCTTCGCGGCGCCGCAATTCGGCCAGCACGTCGTCCGGGCCGAGTCCGTGCCATGCCAGCAACACCATGCAGTGAAACCATAAATCAGCGGTTTCGCGGACAATGTGCAGTTTATCACCGTCCTTGGAGGCAAGCAGCGTCTCGGCCGCCTCCTCCATCACCTTTTTCAGCACCGCGTCCTGCCCCTTCGCGAACAAACTAGCGACATAGGAGCCCGAGGGATCGGCCTGTTTGCGGGCGGCGATGGTCTCGCCCAGACGCCGCAGTATCTCCGCGTCGTTCATTTTTTATAGATCTCCCGGGGGTCCTTGAGCACCGGATCGGTCACCACCCACTTGCCGTCCTTCAGCTCCTGAAAAAAACAGCTGTGACGTCCGGTATGACAGGCAATACCACCCTTCTGTTCCACTTCGATCAGGATCACGTCTTCGTCGCAGTCGAGACGGATCGTTCTCACTTTCTGCGTATGGCCCGATTCCTCGCCCTTGTGCCACAGCTTCCTGCGCGAACGCGACCAGTAGTGGACCTCGCCGGTCTGCACCGTTTTCCTGAGCGCCTCACGGTTCATCCACGCGACCGTCAGCACCCGGCCCGAGCCCGCTTCCTGCGCCACGGCGGGCACCAGACCGTCCTGCGCCCAGTTTACTTTATTGAGCCAGCTGTCATTCATTCTGGTCTAAAGTTCAACGTTTAAAGTCCAAAGTTCGATCCCAGGCGGTTGGTTAACCTGAAACTTTAGCCTTTAAACTAGATTCTAACTTCAATTCCGCAGCGCGCCATGTATTCCTTGGCCTGGCGCACCGTGTATTCGCCGTAGTGGAAGATACTCGCCGCGAGCACCGCGTCCGCCCGGCCCTTGGTGATGCCGTCGACCATGTGGTCGAGATTGCCGACCCCGCCGCTGGCGATCACCGGGATGTCCAGCATCCCGGAAAACGCGCGCGTCAGCTCCAGGTCGAAGCCGTTGCGGGTGCCGTCCCGATCCATGCTGGTGAGCAGTATCTCCCCGGCCCCCAGCGCTTCCATCCTGCGCCCCCACTCCAGCGCATCGATCCCGGTCGCCCTGCGCCCGCCATGGGTAAACACCTCCCAGCGCGGCGCGGCGCCATGGGCCGCGCGTTCGGCATCGGCCGGAAAGTCGACACGCTTGGCGTCGGTTTTACGATCGACGCGTTTAGCGTCGATGGCCACCACGATGCACTGCGAGCCGTAGCGCGCAGAGGCGTCGGCGACGAGTTGCGGATTCTGCACTGCCGCCGTGTTGATGCTTACTTTGTCGGCGCCGGCGTTGAGCAGGCGCCGCACATCCTCCACCGTGCGCACGCCGCCGCCGACGGTGAGCGGGATGAACACCTGTGCCGCGACGCCCTCGATGGTATGCAGAATCAGATCGCGCCCGTCGCTGCTCGCCGTGATATCGAGAAAGGTAAGTTCGTCCGCACCCTGCTCGTCGTAGCGCCGCGCGATTTCCACCGGATCGCCGGCATCGCGCAAACCCACGAAATTGACGCCCTTGACGACGCGTCCCGCCGTGACGTCGAGACAGGGAATGATGCGCTTGGCGAGTCCCATTTTTCAGCGGAACGTGAATAGTGAAAAGTGAAACGTAAACAATCTTTCTGGTTGTGTCGCGCTCGGTCCGCTAACGCTTCACATTTCACATTTCATATTTCACGCCTTTGATTTGGAGAGCTTGTCGGCCAGCTTTTGAGCCTCGGCAAAGTCCAGGGTACCCTGATACACCGCGCGGCCGGTAATGGCGCCCATGATGCCTTCGGATTCGACCTTGCACAGTGCTTTGATATCATCGAGATCGGTAATGCCGCCGCTTGCGATCACCGGCACCGTGAGCTCGCGCGCGAGCGCAACGGTCGCATCGATATTGACGCCGCTCAGCATGCCGTCGCGTCCGATATCGGTATAAATGACGGCTTCGACACCGTAGTCCTGGAATTTCTTGGCGAGGTCGACCACGTCGTGGCCGGTCATCTTCGACCAGCCGTCGACGGCGACCTTGCCGTCCTTGGCATCAAGCGCCACCATGATATGCCCCAGAAACGCGCTACAGGCATCGTGCAGGAAACCCGGCGTTTTTACCGCCGCGGTGCCGATGATGATGTAGGAAATTCCGGAATCCAGATACGCTTCTATGGTATCGAGATCACGGATGCCGCCGCCCAACTGGATCGGCATTTTGTCGCCGACCGCCTTCACAATGGCCTTGATCGCCTGCTCGTTCCTGGGCCGTCCCGCCGCCGCACCGTTAAGGTCGACCACGTGCAGGCGTTTCGCGCCCAGCTTGAGCCAGTGCGCGGCGGTCGCGCCGGGGTCGTCGGAAAATATGGTTGCGTCATTCATTACCCCCTGCTTCAAACGCACGCACTTACCATCTTTCAGGTCAATCGCTGGAATAATCAACATAGGCGTTACGGACGGTTACAACGAAAAACCAAAAGCTCCATGGAGTCGCGGCAGACAGGGTCGGAATGGCGGATGGAAAACGAGGATTCAGGCGATGCAGTGAGTTTCCATGATCCGATCATACACAAGACCCGGCTTATCTCATAGCATCGGCAGGAACGCGCATCCCGGCCGCGGCCGGCTGCCACGCCGCGAAATTGGCGAGCAGCCGCAGGCCTGCGGCCTGGCTTTTTTCCGGGTGAAACTGGACCGCGAAAATACTGCCGCTCGCGACCGCGCAGGTGAACGAAAACGGATACAGGCTGTAGCCCGCGATGAGCTGCGGGTTGGCCGGTTCCACGAAATAACTATGCACAAAATAGAAGCGGCTGCCGGAAGCGATGCCTTCCCACAACGGGTGCGGCATCGTCTGGTGCACCTCATTCCAGCCCATGTGCGGCACTTTGAGCTTTTCGCCGCGGGCATCGACCATGGCCTCATGCGGAAAGCGCCGCACCTTGCCGGGCAGCAGGCCCAGGCCCGCAACATCGCCCTCCTCGCTGTTATCGAACAGCATCTGCAAGCCGATGCAAATGCCGAGGAAGGGCTTCTCCCGGGCGGCTGCGACAACGGCTTTGCGCAGCCCGCGCGCATCCATCTCGCGCATGCAGTCCGGCATCGCGCCCTGTCCCGGAAACACCACGCGCCCGGCACCGCTGACCACCTCGGGGTCGCTGGTCACGGTGACCCTGAGCTGCGGCGCGACATGCTCGATGGCTTTCGAAACCGAGCGCAGATTGCCCATCCCGTAGTCGATGACAGCGATGTCGGTCATTTTGAAATCGGTTTCAAGTTTAAAGTTGAATTCTGCTGCTCGGAACGCGTAGTTTTAACTTGAAACCTGAAACTTGAAACTTACAAACTGCCTTTAGTGGAGGGCACGCCCTCAACGCGCGGGTCGAGTTCGACCGCCATGCGCAGCGCGCGGCCGAACGCCTTGAACGCCGTTTCCGCCTGATGGTGCGCATTTTCGCCTTTCAGGTTGTCGACGTGCAGCGTGATCAGGGCGTGATTGACAAAACCCTGGAAAAACTCGCGCACCAAGTCGACATCGAATTCTCCGATGCGGGCGCGCACGAACTCGACCTGCATTTCCAGACCGGGGCGCCCCGACAGATCGACCACCACGCGCGACAAGGCCTCGTCGAGCGGCACGTAAGCATGGCCGTAACGGCGCACGCCCCTCTTGTCCCCGATCGCCTTGGCGAATGCCTGTCCCAGCGTGACGCCGATATCCTCGACGGTGTGGTGGGCGTCGATGTGCAGATCGCCCTTTGCGGAGACCTCGAGATCGAACGCGCCGTGGCGCGCGACCTGGTCCAGCATGTGATCGAGAAACGGCACGCCGGTGGCAAGCTTGGCCTTGCCGCTGCCGTCGAGGTCGAGTTTCACGCTGATCTGTGTTTCCAGCGTACTGCGGGTGACTTGTGCTTCACGCATGGCTGCGTCCGGATGGTTCGTTTTGTGGCAACGTTAGAGTCGATTAAGCGTTGACGGTTTCGTTCAATGCGTCAAGAAATCGGGTGTCCTCTTCCGGCGTGCCGACGGTGACCCGCAGACAATCTGCCAACAACAGATGGGAACCGTGAAGATTCTTGATCAGGACGCCGCGTTGTTTTAGGCCGTTGAAAACCTGTTCCGCTTTCCCGGTTTTGAACAGGATGAAATTAGCATCGCTCGGGACAGGCTGCACCCCCGGAATGCGTTGCAGCTCGTCGAAAAGTCGTGTCCGTTCCGCTTTGATCGCCGCCGCCTGTCGCGCAAGAAGTCCCCGATGCTGCAGCACCTTCTCCGCAACCAGCTGGGTCAGCACGTTGACATTATACGGCAAGCGCACCTTGTCGACATGCCCAAGCCACGCGCCGGCCCCGGCAATCAGGCCCAGGCGCAGGCCGGCCAGCCCCGATTTCGACAGCGTGCGCATCACCAGCAGGTTCGGATAGTCTTTCAGGCGCGGCATGAAGCTCCTGCCGGCAAAAGCGTGATAGGCCTCGTCCACCACCACCATGCCCGGGGCCGTCTCGATGATGCGCGTCATGACTGCTTCATCGAACAGATTGCCGGTCGGGTTGTTGGGATAGGCGATGAAAACCAGCGCCGGCCGGTGCTCGGCGATCGCCGCCATCACCTTATCGGCATCGAGCGAGAAGTCGGGCTTCAGCGGCACGCCAACGAAGCGCGCGCCGCAAAACGTCGCGATCATGCGGAACATCACGAACGAGGGTTCCAGCCCCAGCACCACCGCGCCCGGCCGCGCCGCCGCCATCGTGAGCATCTGGATGATTTCGTCGGAGCCGTTGCCGAGCAACACCTCCATGCCGGACGGGATGTCCATCGCCTCGCGCAGGCGCGCCTTGAGCCGCGTGGCCCCCGGATCGGGATAGCGGTTGAGCGCCGCGGATTCCACGAGCCGCGCGACCTCGATCTGCAGGTCCGCCGGCAGGGCATAAGGATTCTCCATCGCGTCGAGCTTCACCATGCCTGAGCTGTCAGGCACGTGGTAAGCCTTCAGGGCGACAATCTCGCTGCGGATGATTCCTTCCGGTTTTTTTGGCATAAGAAACTTCAGCCACAGAGAACACAGAGTTCACAGAGGAAAACCAGTGATTTTCTCTGCTTCCGGCCCCCGATTTCTCTGTGTCCTCCGTGCCCTCTGTGGCAAACGCTTTTCATTTCATCCGGTATTCAGCGGATTTGGCATGTGCCGGCAGGCCTTCGCCGTAAGCGAGTTCCGCCGCGATCTTGCCGAGTTTGGCCGCCCCCTCGCGCGAAACACGGATCACGCTCGAACGTTTCTGGAAATCGTAGACGCCGAGCGGCGAGGAAAAGCGCGCGGTGCGCGAAGTCGGCAGCACGTGATTGGGTCCGGCGCAGTAGTCGCCCAGCGCTTCCGAAGCATAGCGTCCCATGAAAATCGCGCCGGCGTGCCGGATTTTGGGCAGCAGCGCCTGCGGGTTTTCCACCGACAGCTCCAGATGCTCGGGCGCGATGCGGTTAACTATTGAGCACGCCTCGTCGAGATCGCGCACCCGGATCAGCGCGCCGCGGCCAGTGAGCGACGCTTTGATCACCTCGCGCCGCGGCATGTCCCTCAGCTGGCGCTCCATGCTTTGCGCCACCGCGTCGATGAAGCCGGCATCCGGCGTGAGCAGGATCGCCTGCGCCAGCTCGTCGTGCTCGGCCTGCGAGAAAAGATCCATCGCGATCCAGTCGGCATCGGTCCTACCATCGCACACCACCAGGATTTCGGAAGGCCCCGCCACCATGTCGATGCCGACCACGCCGAACACGCGTCGCTTGGCGGCGGCGACATAAGCGTTGCCGGGGCCCACGATTTTGTCCACCTGGGGGATGCTCGCCGTACCGTAGGCGAGCGCCGCGACCGCCTGCGCGCCGCCGATGGTGAAGACACGGTCGACGCCGCACAGCGCCGCTGCCGCCAGCACCAGCTCGTTCTTTTCGCCGCCGGGAGCGGGCACCACCATGATGATTTCGCGCACGCCGGCAACCCTGGCGGGCAGCGCATTCATCATCACCGACGAGGGATAAGCGGCCTTGCCGCCCGGCACGTAGAGGCCGATGCGGTCGAGCGCCGTGACCTGCTGGCCCAGTTCATTGCCGTCGGCATCGACATAGCGCCACGATTGCGCGCGCTGCTTTTCGTGATAGGTGCGCACGCGTTCCGCGGCGGCGGTCAGTGCTTCGCGCTGCGCCGCCGGCAGTTGTTTCAATGCGCGTTCCCGTTCCGCACGCGGCACTTCCAGCTCCGTCAGCGATTGCGCCGCGACGCGATCGAAGCGTTGCGTGTATTCCAGCACCGCGGCATCACCCCGCACTTTGACGTCGGCAAGGATAGCCGCGACCGTGGCATCGACCTGCGGGTCCTGTGCTGCCTCGAACGCCAGCAGCTCGTCGAGCCGGGCGTCGAAACCGGGTTGGGCGCTATCCAGTCGGCGCATGGCAGTCATGCGACGGCGCGCGCAAAGGCGTCGAGCAAGGGCTGAATCGCGCCGCGCTTGAGTTTCAGCGCCGCCTGGTTGACGATGAGCCGCGCGCTGATGGGCGCGATTTCCTCGACCGCCTTCAGGTTGTTGGCCCTGAGCGTGCCGCCGGTGCTCACCAGATCGACGATGGCGTCGGCGAGCCCCACCAGTGGCGCGAGTTCCATCGAGCCGTAGAGCCTGATCAGATCGACGTGCACGCCTTTGGCGGCGAAGTGCTCGCGCGCCGTCTGCATGTACTTGGTCGCCACCTTGAGTCGCGCGCCCTGCCGCACCGCACGCTGGTAATCGAAGCCGTCCGGCACCGCCACCATCATGCGGCAGCGCGCGATCTTGAGATCGAGCGGCTGATACAGGCCCTGCCCGCCCTGCTCGTCGAGCACGTCCTTGCCGGCGACGCCCAGGTCGGCCGCGCCATATTGCACGTAGGTCGGCACGTCGGACGCGCGCACGATGATGACCCGCACGTCGCGCTTATTGGTTTCAAGAATCAGCTTGCGCGAGGTCTCCGGGTCTTCGGTCGTGCGTATACCCGCCGCCTTTAAAAGCGGCAGGGTCTCGTCAAAAATGCGGCCTTTGGAGAGCGCAATGGTGATCACAGTCGCAACCTGAATGAATCAATAAAAACAGCATATTACAGCATTGTGCGGCTGCAAGACAGAGGCAGGGCGGTAAATGGTGAATGGGAAAAGTCTGCGGGTGTGATGCCCTTACGATTCACGATTCACGATTCACCATTCACGGTTTTTTGAACTGCCGCCAAGATAAAGCAGTGCGTATTCAGCCGGCCGGTTTCTTCGCGACGTACTTCACGCCCGTGACGCGTTCGAAATCGGCCTCCTGCGTCCACAAGATTGCGTCATGGGCCCGCGCCGTTGCCAGCATGATGCTGTCGGCCAGCGGCAGGCGATGCTCGATACCCGCCTTGGCGGCGGCAAGGGCCAGCGACGCAGTCAGTTCGACGATCCGCCCCTGCTGCATCAGCGCAACGGCCTGCAGCGCCTCTCCCTCGCCACGCTGTTGCAGCACGCGCTTGAACACTTCGTAGAGGCTCAGCGTCGGAACCAGCAACTCGCGTGTCGCCTCGATCGCCGGGGCGAAAAACGCCGCATTGGGCCCGTCGGAAAAATACTCCAGCCAGCCGGAAGAATCGACAACGTTCAAACGCGGTCGTCCTCGCGCGGCACGTCGGTATTCAGCCCCTTCAGGAACCCGCGCCTGCGCTTCATCGGGAGCAGGGGGATGAGCTCGATACGGTTCTCGTATGCGATGGCCTGCACTTTCTGCCCCGGGCTCAATTTGAGCGCGTCGCGTATGCCCTTGGGTATGACCACCTGGAACTTGGGGGAAATAGTGACGGTTTCCATGACTTCCCTATCGATCATTAAATCGTATTACGATTATCGTATCGATAACCCGGCCCGTCAAGCGAGAAGCCGGAAGCGGTCCATGCGGCAATAACTCGACCTTATGAATAATATCATTTTTCTTCTCATGGCCGGGGCTCGGTCCACTGCGGGAACGAATCGGACCTGAAAGTGTTTATAATTTATAATCAATTGCTTACGTAACTCCCCGCGCCGTTATCATCGTACCCGCCGGATGCGCGCCCCGAGCCGCGAGAGTTTCTCCTCGATCCGCTCATAGCCGCGGTCGAGATGGTAGACGCGCTCGATCGTGGTCGCGCCGCGCGCCACCAGCCCCGCCAGCACCAGGCTCGCCGAAGCGCGCAGATCGGTCGCCATGACGGCGGCGCCATCGAGGTGCGGCACGCCTTTCACCACCGCGGTGTTGCCTTCGACCT
Organism: Burkholderiales bacterium; assembly: GCA_019746155.1. GTDB lineage: Bacteria > Pseudomonadota > Gammaproteobacteria > Burkholderiales > SG8-41 > CAKKQX01. Next base: position 1,855 of record JAIESJ010000281.1, on the reverse strand, counting down.
CGATGTCGGCGCCCAGGCGGCGCAGCTCCTGCACGTGCATGAAGCGGTTCTCGAAAATCGTTTCCGTCACCAGCGCGGTGCCGCTCGCCACGGCATTGAGCGCCATGAACTGCGCCTGCATGTCGGTCGGAAACGCCGGATACGGCGCGGTGCGCACATTGACCGCATGCAGCGCGCCGTTGGTCTTGAGTCTGATCCAGTCTTCGCCGGTTTCGATATGCACGCCGGTCTCGCGCAGCTTGTCGAGCACGGCGTCGAGGATGTCGGGCCGCGCGCCGCGCAGCGTGACTTCGCCGCCGGTCGCCGCCGCCGCCGCCAGGAAGGTGCCGGTCTCGATGCGGTCGGGCATCACGCGATACTGCGCGCCGTGCAGGCTTGCCACGCCCTCGATGATAATCACGTCGCTGCCCGCGCCGCGGATGTTCGCGCCCATGGCGTTGAGGCAGGCGGCGAGATCGGCCACTTCCGGCTCGCGCGCCGCGTTTTCGATCACGGTCGTGCCTTCTGCCAGCGTCGCCGCCATCATCAGGTTCTCGGTGCCGGTGACGGTCACGAGATCCATGCAGATGCGCGCGCCCCTGAGCCGCGACGCGCGTGCCAGCATGTAGCCGTGTTCGATGCCGATGGTCGCGCCCATCGCCTGCAGGCCCTTCAAGTGCTGGTCGACGGGCCGCATGCCGATGGCGCAGCCGCCCGGCAGCGACACGCGCGCTTCGCCCAGGCGCGCCACCAGCGGCCCCAGCGTAAGCACCGAGGCGCGCATGGTTTTCACCATCTCGTAGGGCGCGACCGGGTTGTTGAGCTCCGCCGCGCGCAGCTCGATGCCCAGCTTCTCGTCGAGCGATATCGATACGCCCATCTGCATCAGCAGATTGAGCATGGTGGTCACGTCGCGCAGGTGCGGGACATTCTGCACCCTGAGCGGCTCGGCGGTGAGCAGGGCTGCACACAGGATGGGCAGCGTCGCGTTCTTGGCGCCGGAGATGTCGACCTCTCCGGAAAGCGGAACGCCGCCTTCGATGAGCAGTTTATCCATGAGATTGCCGCCGGGCTATTTGCCCCACTCCTCGGGAGTGAGCGTCCGCATCGACAGCGCGTGGATCTCCTCGCGCATGCGGTCGCCCAGCGCGCGGTAGACCAGCTGGTGCTGCTGGACTTTCGACTTGCCGCGGAACGCGGAACTGACGATGACGGCCTCGAAGTGATGGCCGTCGCCTTTCACTTCCACGAAATCGCATTCGAGGCCGTTCTGGATATGGGTCTTGATCTGTTCAGGGTGCGTCATCGTCAATTCCTCAATTTATAGCCGGCCTTGATCAGCCAGAAGGTGGTCAATGATAAGGCGAAAAAACATAAAGCGACAATCGCGAGGCTCACCAGCGGTTGCACGTCGGCGTGGCCGAAAAAGCCGTAGCGGAAGCCGTCGACCATGTAAAAAACCGGATTGAGATGCGACAGCCACTGCCAGAACGGCGGCAACGACTGGATGGAATAGAACACGCCGGACAGGAAGGTGAGCGGCAGGATGATGAAGTTCTGGAACGCCGCAAGCTGCTCGACTTTCTCGGAGTAGATGCCGGCGATGATGCCCAGCGCGCCCATGATGCCGCTGCCGAACACCCCAAACAGGAACGCCCACAGCGGATGCGCAAGCGGCAGATCGACAAACCATACCGCCGCGGCGAGCACGCCGGCGCCCACTACCAGTCCGCGCGCCACCGCGGCGAGCAGGTAAGCCAAGAAAAACTCGCCGTGCGACAGCGGCGGCAGCAGCACGAAAACGATGTTGCCGGTCATTTTTGACTGCATCAGGCTTGAGGAGCTGTTGGCGAAGGCGTTCTGCAGCATCGACATC
>JAIESJ010000111.1 GCA_019746155.1 Burkholderiales bacterium | reverse complement strand
GGCGCATCACTGGCAGGTCTATCTGCCGGTGATGATCGGATCGTTCGTGCTGATGCTGCCGCCGTTACTCAGGGCGTAGAAGGCGAGCCAGGTGAAGGCGGTTTTCATCGGTTCCGTCGCGGTGCTGCTGCTCGGCCATCTGGCGATGCCGTGGCTGATGGGCAACGTGTGGCTGACCGCTTTTTTTCTGCTGGTGTTTTTCACGCCGTTCAACATCCTCGAAGCATGCCTGCCTACGCTGATTTCGCGCATCGCACCGCCGGACGCCAAGGGCACGGCGATCGGCGTTTTCAGCAGTGTCCAGTTCTTCGGCACCTTTCTCGGCGCCGCGGCCGGCGGCTTTCTCTACGAGCGCTGGGACAGCGCCGGCGTTGCCGTCTTCGATATCGGGTTGCTTGCCGTGTGGCTGCTCCTGGCGCTGGGCATGATCGTGCCGGCGACGCTGAGCAAGCGGGTCTACACGATTCCGGAGCTTGACCGCGAGCAGGCGGCCAGCCTCACGGCGGATCTGCAGACGCTGCCCGGCGTGCACAAAGCGCGGGTGATTGCGAACGAACGCGCTGCCTATCTGGAGGTAGACAGCGCCGCTTTTGACGAACAGAATGTACTTAAATTAATTGCGGGGGAACCCTGAATGGCCTCGATCAACAAAGTCATCCTTATCGGCAACCTGGGCGCCGACCCGGAAACGCGTTACCTGCCGAGCGGGGACGCGGTGACCAACATCCGTATTGCCACCACCGATACCTGGAAGGACAAGAACGGCGAAAAGCAGGAGCATACCGAGTGGCATCGCATCGCCTTCTTCGGCAAGCTCGCCGAAATCGCCGGCGAATACCTCAAGAAAGGCGCGCCGGTCTACATCGAGGGCCGTATCCGCACCCGCAAATGGCAGGACAAGGAGGGCCAAGACCGCTATTCCACTGAAATCGTCGCCGACCGCATGCAAATGCTGGGCGGCCGCGGCGGCGGCTCGGAATCCATGGCGCGCGAGCCGGCTGCGGCTTCCAATGGCGGTGGCGCCAAAGCCCCGCAATCCAAGAAGGGCGGCGGCGGGTTTGACGAGATGGACGACGATATCCCGTTCTGAAGGCGGCCGGGCTATCGTTGCGCGCACTGGCCGTCAAGTTTATCTGCGCAACCAGGGCAAGTTCTTCTGCGCCGAGGAAAACCGCGAGCGGGACCTTCCGCTCATTGACATTGATTACGGCGACCTTGCGCGTCCGCGCGGCGAGTGGCGCAACGTGTACGAGGTGACCGAGGAGTTCTACGTCCACAATGGCCGCCACGGTACGCGCGAGGACGTGGTGTTTCTCATCAACGGCATCCCGGTGCTGGTTATCGAGTGCAAGAACGCCACCGAGGCCGTCGTTCAAGGCCAAGATGGAGACCAAGGCGCCGGCCTATCTCGCGCTCGTGACGCGCAAGTCCGACGACAAGGATGTGGACAACCTGATCGAACACTTCCGCGACAAAGAGCGGCGCAAGGAATTCTTCAAGAAATACAAGGAAATCGAGATGCTCTACGAGATCATCTCGCCGGATGCCTTTCGTAAGCCTGCAGGTGGGTGTGCGCGACGCGCAGCAGCAAAAATATCCTGGAATCGCGGAGTCAGGGCATTACCTCGCAGAACTCGTAGACTTCTGCATTGACGAGCCGGTTTCTGACCGGCAATGGCGCTCTGGCATACCAGCCGCCGGGATCGTGACGGTCCACCTCCTCGCCCAGGAAGCGGATCAACTCGCAGGTGGGCTCGGTCACCTGCGTTCGCCAGTTCGCGTCGTTTTTCACGTAGGCGAGATGCAGGTTCTTCATGCAGTTGCCGCGGCAGTAATGGTATGCAACGCACTGGCGGCAGGGCATGTCCGGATGCGGCTGCAGCGGACTCTTCTTCACCCAGTTCCCGACGATATCGCCCTGCAGCAGTTCTTTTGAGTACAGCATGTCCGGACACGGATAGATTTTTCCGTCAGGCATCACATTCAGCAGGTTGGTCGAGACCCTGCACTGGGTCAGGCCCGCCGACAATTCGTTGATGCGCCAGGGCGCGACCTTGTTCCGCACCGTGCCCATTACGGGCACGACGGGGTAGAGCGCATCCGAGGCGAAAAATTTCGCGACAAGCTTTGCAAGCACCGCTTTTTTCTTCGCCACCGATTCGGGCGTGTGCGCGCCCACCCCCTGGGCGAACTGGAAATAAACGTAATCGAAGGACCGCGTGAGCTCGTCCAGTTCCTCAAACGTCGTCTCCCCGCCCCACCAGGTTACCCGCGCAGTAAGCGTGCCGAAGGTTTTTGCGCGGACCGCGGCGGCGTTGCCGAGCACCCTCCGGTAGATCCCCTTGCCACGGTAGCTGTCCGTGATTTCCTCGCCACCGTCCACCGAGATCATGACGTTGGACAGCCTAGCGAGAACCTTGTCCGGAACACGGTGCAGAAGCGTGCCGTTGGTCTGCATGTTGAACCGGCAGTTGGGAAACCGTTCCATCAGTTCCAGGATGAACCCGGTGTTGAGCGTTGGCTCGCCGCCATAGAGCGTGAAATAGACTTCCCTGTCGGCGAGATGCTTCCTGATGAATGCCTCGAGCTGCTCCGCTGTATAGATGGCGTGCTTCTGGGAGCGCAGGACTTCGCCTACGGCGAGGCTGCAGTAGCCGCACCTGAGATTGCACTTGAGCGTGGTGAGCAGTTGCAATTCGACGCGGTTGCCGGTGATCGCCGGCTCGTCTGAACTGACCGTGGGAGTGGAAATCATGGCTGTATTCAGCGGTTTTTCGGGGGCGGGAGAAGTTTGTATCGGGACGGCGCCGAAGGCATTGCAGTGGTTTATCCTCCGCTTCTGCCGTGCTCGTAGGCCTGCAGGTGGGTGTGCGCGACGCGCAGCAGCGGCGCGTCGATGTTGAGCGCGCGCGCGCGGCGCAGCATGTCGCCGACGATGTGTTCGCCCTCGATGGGGCCGCCGCGCTCGATGTCGCGCAGCATGGAAGCGGTGAAGTCCGATGTGCGGTCGGTCAGCATGCCCACGTAGCGTGCCAGCACCTCCGGCCTCGGTTCGTGACCGGAAGCGGCCGCCACCCTGCGGCATTCCCCCAGCATCTCGCGCATCAGCGCTGTGCCCTCGTCGCTGCGGGCAATCGCCCCGACGCTCGTCCGCATCAGGCAGGTCATGCCAGCAAGGGTGCACAGGAACACGAACTTTTCCCACAGTTCGAGCTGGATGTTATCGGACAGGCGCGAAGTGAAGTTGGCGTTGGCGCAGAGGCGGGCGAACTCCTCGCAACGCGGCGAGCGCTGGCCCGAAAGTTCGCCGAAAGTGAGCACGTGGAATTCGCCCAGATGATGGATTTCGCCTTCCAGCGTCAGTGTCACCGCGATCTGGGCGACCCCGCCGAGCATCCGATCCACTCCAAATTTCTCTTTTAAAACGTCAAGATGTCGCACACCGTTGAGCGCGGGCAGCAGCGCCGTGCGCGCATCCACGGCGGGTGTGACCGCATCGATGGCGGCGGCGAGATCGTAAGCCTTGCAGGTGAGGAAGATCAGATCGTAGCCGGGCCGCAGGTGCTCGGCGAGCACGGTGGCAACCGGCTGCTGCAGGTCGCCGCGCGGGCTTTTGATCACCAGGCCGTTTTTCGCCAGCTGTTCGGCGCGGCGCGGGCGTACCAGAAACGTGACGTCGGCACCGGCTGCGGCGAGCCGCCCGCCGTAATAGCCGCCGATGCCGCCGGCACCCAGGATCAGGATTTTCATATATTGAGCGTGTCATTCCGGTATCAGTGCAACGCCGCATGATACCGCGATATGCCATGCGGTTTAAATGCGCTGCGCGGCCGCCGCCGTTTCCAGCAAGCGCCGCGTGTGGCGCGCGATCACGACTTCCTCGTCGGTCGGAATGACGCATACCGCAACGCCGCTGGCCGCCGTGCTGATAAACGGCCGGTGAGCACGGTTGGCGTCCTGATCGAGTTCGACGCCGAGCCAGTGCGCCTTGTCGCAGATCGCAGCACGCACTTCATGTGCGTGCTCGCCGACGCCGCCGGTGAACACCAGCGCGTCCAGCCCGCCCAGCACGGCGGCAAGCGCGCCGAGTTCGCGTGTGGCACGGTAGACAAAAAGCTCGATCGCTTCTTTTGCGTGTGGATCATCGCTCGCGAGCAGGTCGCGCATGTCGCCACTGATGTCCGAGACGCCTAGTAGCCCCGACTTGGTGTAGAGAATGTCGCTCACTTCGTGCGCGCTCATGCCGCGTTCTTGGATGGCGTAGAGCAGCACGCCGGGATCGATCGCGCCGCAACGCGTGCCCATCATCAGGCCGTCGAGCGTGGTGAAGCCCATGGTGGTTGCCACGCTCCTGCCCTCGCGCATTGCGCACATGCTTGCGCCGCCGCCCAGATGTGCGACCACCACGCGCCCGGCGGCGCGCTCGCCCAGGATCTGCGGCAGGCAGGTCGCGATGTATTCGTAGGACAGGCCGTGGAAGCCGTAGCGCTTGACGCCGGCCGCGGTATATTCACGCGGGATCGCGAACACTTTATCGACGTTGGGGCGATGATGGTGGAACGCGGTATCGAAGCACGCGACCTGCGGCATGGCGGGCCGCAGCCTGGCCAGTTCCTTGATGGCCTCGACTTCGATCGGCTCGTGCAGCCGCGCCAGCGGGATCAGCGCTTCCAGCGATTCGATCACGCCGGCATCGACCCGCACCGGCGCGGAATGATGCTCACCGCCGTGCACGACACGGTGGCCGGCAGCGGCCAGATGATGTTCGCCGAGGTTGAGCTGCAGCCAGTCGAGGAGAAAGGCGAGGCTGGCCATGGTGCCGGCAGCGCCTCGCGGCGCCTGCCCGGTGCTGCTGCTGCCGTCCGGCCGCCGGGCTTTCAGCGCGGGTGCGGCGCCGATGTTTTCAACCTGGCCGCGCAGGGCAGCGCCGGATTCCGGCTCCGCATCGGCCGGGAACAGCGCGAACTTGATGCTGGAGGAGCCGGCATTGATGACGAGAATGGCGTCGCTCACGCGGCCGCCCCCTTGCGGCGCTGGTGCGCGAGCAGGCAGGCAACCGCGGCGGAAGCAATGCGGCTGGCGGGGCTGTCGGCACGGCTGGTGAGGATCACCGGCACGCGGGTGCCGAGCACGACGCCGGCGGCGAGCGCGGCGCCGAGATAAACCAGCGATTTGTAGAGAATATTGCCAGCCTCGAGCGCCGGCATGACCAGAATGTCCACCGCCCCGGAAACCGGCGAGAAGATGCCCTTGATGCGAGCCGCCTCGCCTGATATCGCATTGTCGAACGCGAGCGGACCGTCGACAATGCCGCCCGTGATCTCGCCGCGCTGCGCCATTTCGTGCAGCGCCGCCGCGTCCACGGTGGAGGGGATGCCGGGGTTGACGGTTTCCACCGCCGACAGCAGCGCAATCCTGGGTTCGGCGATGCCGATGGCATGCGCGACGTCGATCGCATTGCGCACGATATCGGCTTTGATCTTGAGATCCGGAGCGATGTTGACCGCGGCGTCGGTGATCAGCAGCAGCCGGTCGTGATCGGGTATGTCCATCACGAACACATGGCTGATGCGCCGCGCAGTGCGCAGTCCGGCCGCACGCGACACGATCACCGACATCAGCTCCTCGGTATGCAGGCTGCCTTTCATCAATGCTTCGGCACTGCCTTCGGCTGCCATGGCTGCGGCGCACTGTGCGGCAGCCACGGGTTCGGCGACATCCTCGATGCGGCAGGCGCCGAGGTCGAGTTTTTCGATGGCGGCGATGGCGGCGATCTCGGTCCGCGGTCCGATCAGCACGGGCGTGATCAGGCCTGCTGCATGCGCCTGCAGTGCCCCGGCCAGCGCATCGCGGCTGCAGGGATAGACCACCGCGGTCGGGATCGCACCCATGGCGCGCGCGCGGGCGATCAGATGCTGGGAACGCGGGTGTCGGGTCATTATGCCTCGCGCTGCAGGCGCGACCGGAATAATTGCTGAAAGCCTGCAGCACTACGCATGCGGGAATTGGCGCAGAGAGTCATGCCCCGGATTTTGCCGTTTCCCGCTGCGCAGCGCCAGGTTTTATGCACGGCCAGGCGGTTGCCGGCGCCCTTGTAATCCTGGAAACCATCCCCATATGTCCGTTCACGATCCGTAACCGATTCAGGTATAATGACTTTTTCTCGTTTGGGGGGCTGCTATGCCGATCTATGAGTATCGCTGCGCTTCCTGCGGGTATCAGAAAGAGTACCTGCAGCGCATGAGTGACGCGCCGCTGACCGATTGTCCGGAATGTGGCAAGGGAACGTTCAGCAAGATGGTGACCGCGGCTGGTTTTCAGCTGAAAGGCAGCGGCTGGTACGTGACCGATTTCAAGAACGGTTCCCAGCCGAAAAAAGAGCGAGACCGGTCCGCCGAAACCTCCAGGAAGGAAGATTCCAAGGAATCCAAAGCCGAGGCGGCCTGCGGCGCTGGCGCCTGCCCGGCGTGCAGCTGACGTTATCGCAAGCGGTACAGGCCTGACCCGGTGCGGCGTGTGCCCGCCACCGGTTTGTTTCAAGTCCGGCGCGCGCTGTACCACCGTTTGAGGGGTTACGGCGCGCCGCTATCGTGAGAACATTGCATCTGCGGCCGTTTCCCCAGACTGAAATGAAGGGAACGGGGTGCGGTTGCGCTTGTCGTTGAAGATGCACAAAAAGACTTTGGTCAAGCGTTATTTCATCACCGGCCTGCTGATCTGGGTGCCGCTGGTCATCACCATGTGGGTGTTGAACCTGCTGGTGAGCACCATGGACCAGACCCTGCTGCTGCTGCCGCCGGAGCTGCGCACCGAGCAGTGGCTGGGCATGCATATTCCCGGCCTGGGCGTGCTGCTGGCCTTGCTCATCGTGTTCCTGACGGGACTGCTTGCCGCCAACATCATCGGTCAGCGGCTGGTCCTGTTCTGGGAAGGGCTGCTGGCGCGCATCCCGGTGGTGAATTCCATCTACAATGGCGTCAAGCAGGTGAGCGACACGCTGTTCTCCCCTTCGGGACAGGCCTTTCGCAAGGCGCTGCTGGTGCAGTACCCGCGCCAGGGCTCGTGGACCATCGCGTTTCAGACCGGCGTGCCCGGCGGCGATGTCATCAACCATCTCCAGGGCGACTTCGTCAGCGTCTACGTTCCGACCACGCCCAACCCGACTTCCGGTTTTTTTCTGATGATGCCCAGGGCCGACGTGATCGAACTCGACATGAGCGTCGACGAGGCGCTCAAGTACATCATCTCGATGGGCGTGGTGGCGCCCGGTGGCAACGGCAAAATTGTGGCGGCGCGTCCGGCCAGCCAGGTTGGCGACAAGGAGCGCCCGGCCCAAGCCATTAATCAGCAGGATTGAGCGTCCTCAATCCCCGTTTTTTTTAATCTCAATCCTCAATCCTCGATCCTTGTTTACTATGCGTAGCGAATACTGCGGCCGGATAAGCCGCAAGCACCTGGGGCAAACCGTCACTCTTTACGGATGGGTGCATCGCCGTCGCGACCACGGCGGCGTGATTTTCGTCGACCTGCGCGACCGCGAAGGTCTGGTGCAGATCGTATGCGATCCTGACAACCCGGAAACGTTCCAGGTTGCCGACAAGTTGCGTCATGAATACGTGATCAGGGCGACCGGCCGCGTGCGCAGCCGTCCCGAGGGCACCGTGAACCTCAATCTGGTCAGCGGCGAAATCGAGGTGCTGGCGCAGTCCATAGACATTCTCAACCCGTCGTTGACGCCTCCCTTCCTGATGGACGACGAACACCTGTCGGAGAACGTGCGCCTCGAGTACCGCTTCCTCGACCTGCGCCGGCCTCAGATGCAGCGCAATCTGCGGTTGCGTTACAAGACCGCAATGGCGGTGCGCAACTTCCTCGACCGTCACGGCTTCATAGACATCGAAACGCCGATGCTTACGCGCTCGACGCCGGAAGGCGCGCGCGACTATCTGGTGCCCTCGCGCGTGCATGCCGGCCATTTCTTCGCGCTGCCGCAGTCGCCGCAGCTGTTCAAGCAGCTGCTGATGATTTCCGGGTTTGACCGCTACTACCAGATCGTCAAATGCTTCCGGGACGAGGATCTGCGCGCCGACCGCCAGCCGGAATTCACCCAGATCGACATCGAGACTTCGTTCCTCGGGCAGCAGGAGATCACCGCACTGATGGAGGAACTGATCTGCGTCGTGTTCAAGCAGGTGCTCGATATCGACCTGCCGAGTCCATTCCCGCGCTTGGCTTACGACGAAGCGATGGCGCTCTACGGCTCGGACAAGCCCGATTTGCGCGTGCCATTGAAGCTCACCGAGTTGACCGATGCGATGAAGGACGTCGAGTTCAAGGTATTTCGTGATGCCGCGCAGCTGAAGGACGGCCGCGTGGCGGCCCTGCGCGTGCCGCGCGGCGGCGAGCTTACCCGCAAGGAAATCGACGACTATACCGAATTCGTCAAGATCTACGGTGCCAAGGGGCTGGCTTACATCAAGGTCAACGATCTGGGCAAAGGCGCGGAAGGGCTGCAGTCGCCGATACTGAAATTCCTCACCGAGCCGACGGTCCAAACCATACTCGAGCGCACCGGCGCAGGCAGCGGCGATGTCATTTTCTTCGGCGCCGGCCGCGCGAAGATCGTCAATGAGGCGCTGGGCGCGCTGCGCGCCAAGATCGGCCACGAGCGCGGGCTGGCGGAAGCGGGCTGGCGGCCGTTGTGGGTGCTCGATTTCCCGATGTTCGAATGGGACGAGGAGGAAAAGCGCTGGATCGCGATGCATCATCCGTTTACCGCGCCCGCCGACGGCCACGAGAATCTGCTTGAGACCAATCCCGGCGCCGCGCGCGCCAAGGCGCACGACATGGTGCTCAACGGCTGGGAGATCGGCGGCGGCTCGGTGCGTATCCATCGCCAGGACGTGCAATCGAAGGTGTTCAGCGCGCTCAATATCGGTCCCGAGGAGGCCCAGGCCAAGTTTGGTTTTCTGCTGCAAGCGCTGCAGTATGGCGCGCCGCCGCACGGCGGCATCGCGTTCGGTCTCGATCGCATCGTGACCATGATGGCGGGCGCCGAGTCCATTCGTGACGTGATCGCGTTTCCCAAGACGCAGCGCGCGCAGTGCCTGCTCACGCACGCGCCGAACACGGTCGACGAAAAACAGTTGCGCGAGCTGCACATCCGGCTGCGGCAGACCGAGCAGAAGAAAACCTGAGAGCCCTGACACAAAGGACACAAAGGACGCAAAGGCAAAATGCGTTCAACAATCCTGCGTTGGTGTGCGTTTCTTGCCGCAGCGGTATTTAGCGCAGTACTTTCCGGTTCTCCAGCGGCCCTGGCGCGCAATGATGCCGGCCCGGCCACAGCAAGGCAGAGCATCCCGGATGTCGCGGCCACCGACTTGCCGCAAGAGGCGCGCGAAACGCTCAAGCTCATCAGGCAGGGCGGGCCTTTTCCCTATGAGCGCGACGGCGCGGTGTTCGGCAACTTCGAGAAGCTGCTGCCGCAGCGCGAGCGCGGCTACTATCGCGAGTACACCGTGAAGACGCCGGGGGCCAGAAACCGCGGCGCGCGTAGATTGGTGGCCGGGAAAAACGGTGAGCTTTACTATACCGACGACCATTACCAGAGCTTCAGGCGCATCAGGGAATGACGGCAACCCCACCTAAACCGCTGAATGCACGGTGCTCGGGCGTCTACCGGACACCGTCATCCCTGTTCCCGTTGCGGCAGACGGCCACCGAAGCCGGGCTCGCCTGGTCCAACATTGACTTAAAGCGTGTCACCAATAAGACGCAGCTGCTTGCGGTCTGTGAACGGGAGTTCGATTTTCCGGAAACATTCGGCGCCAACTGGGACGCGCTGGCCGACTGCCTGCAGGATTTTTCATGGCGGCGTGCCCCCGGCTTTGTGATCAACGTGATGCACGCAGCCGATTTTGCGCAGGCGGCGCCGGAGGATTTTTCGTTGCTGCTTGAAATCCTGGACTACGCCGCCAGGTACTGGAAAAAGAAAGGCCGGGTCTTCATCGTGCTGGTCGACGATCCATCGGGTGACTTGCCTGCGTTATCACTGTGAGCACGAGCGCATACAAGATCCCGATTTCGGTGCTGGTGGTGGTATGCACCCCGGATCTGCGGGTGTTGCTGCTGGAGCGCGCCGACCGGCCCGGCTTCTGGCAGTCGGTGACCGGCAGCCAGAACGAGGGTGAGTCGCCGGCACAGACCGCCGTGCGCGAGTTGCACGAGGAGACGGGACTGGACGCGGCACGCTACCGCCTGAGCGACTGGCACAAGCAAAACCGGTACGAGATTTACCCGCGCTGGCGTCATCGTTACGCGCCCGGCGTCACGCACAACACCGAGCACGTGTTCAGTCTGCTGGTGCCGCAACCGCAGCCGATCAGCATTGCGCCGAGAGAGCATTTGCGCTACGAGTGGCTGGGGTGGCGCGAAGCGGCGGACAAAGTGTTTTCGTGGAGCAACGCGGAGGCGATACGTGAATTGCCGCAGCGCCTCGCGATAGAAACCTCTTGAGCTTCGCGCTGTCCACAATGCAAAAGTTTTTCGCGTGTCGCGCATAAATTCTTGTTATGCCGGACCAATAACCATGACGCAGGCGCGGAAATGGGCTTTGGGGGACACTTTCGGGCTGGATTTTTTGTCGTATTATGGTAATGTTTTGCACTTTCATGTTTACGCCTTGAGTGGAGCCGGGATGCAAGAGACCACGACAGCTTTCGATCACTTCAAGCCGCTGCAGGATGAGGCCTGTCAGGAACGTATTCTTGCCGCGAAGGCCAGACTCGGCAAGCGCGCGGTGATTCTCGGCCACCACTATCAGCGCGCCGATGTCTACAAGCACGCCGACTTGACCGGCGATTCGCTGCGGCTCTCCAAGCTCGCGGCACAGACCGATGCTCAATATCTCGTGTTCTGCGGCGTGCATTTCATGGCGGAAGTGGCCGATATTCTGTCCAAGCTCGAGCAGACGGTCATTCTGCCCGATCTCAATGCCGGCTGTTCGATGGCGGACATGGCCAGCCTGTCGAAAGTGGAGCGGGCGTGGCGCGAGCTCAAGCAGGTGCTCGATCCGGACCAGGCCGTCACCCCCATAACCTATATCAACAGCGCCGCCGACCTGAAGGCTTTCTGCGGCGAGCACGGCGGCATTGTCTGCACCTCGACCAATGCGCGCCAGATTCTCGACTGGGCTTTCGCCCGGCGGGAAAAGGTGCTGTTCTTCCCCGACCAGCATCTCGGTCGCTGGACCGGCTATCTGATGGATATCCCGCTTTCGGAAATGCTGGTATGGGATCCGGACGAGGAAATGGGGGGGCTCACGCCGCAGCAGATCAAGATGGCCAGGATCCTGCTGTGGAAGGGGCATTGCTCGGTGCACCAGATGTTCCAGGCGCAGCATATTCTGCGCTGGCGGCAGCAGAACCCGAGCGGCATGGTGATCAGCCATCCCGAATGCAATTTCGAGGTGTGCAAGCTTTCCGATTACGTCGGCTCGACCGATTACATCATCAGGACCATTGCCGCCAGCGCGCCCGGCAGCCGCTGGCTGGTCGGTACCGAGTTGAACCTCGTGAACCGCATTGCGGAGGAATTCAAGCCGCAGGGCAAAGTCGTGCAATTCATGGCGCCGACCGTGTGCATGTGTTCCACCATGCAGCGCATCGATCCGCAGCACCTGGCGTGGGCGCTCGAGAACCTGGCCGATGGCAGGATCGTCAACCAGATCAAGGTGCCGCCGCACGAGGCGAGGCTCGCCCGCATCGCGCTCGACCGCATGCTTGCGGTTTCCTGACACACCCCAGACCGGGCATTTCCGTTTCCCGTTATCCGCGGTGAGTAAACTTGCCGTGCGTGTCTGCGCACGTGCATGCTAATCTGTAGTTTTCCCCGTGGACCGGCAGCAGCAGTTATTCGTAGCACCGGTGTCAGCGCACTGGGCATTTCCGAACTGCGCGAGGCCGGCATTTCGATGATTTTGATCTGCTTGAAAAATATTTCGAGATGAAACCGTGATCCAGACGTTGCGTGTCGCGACCTACAACATCCACAAGGGCTTCTCCCCGTTCAGCCGCCGCATGGCGATTCACGAGTTGCGCGACAAACTGCGCGGACTCGACAGCGACCTGGTTTTCCTGCAGGAGGTACACGGCAATCATGAGCACCATGCTGCGCGCTACGAGGACTGGCCGGATGTGCCGCAGTACGAGTTTCTCGCCGACGCGGTGTGGGACGATTTCGCCTACGGCAGGAACGCGGTTTACGACGCGGGGCACCACGGCAACGCCATTCTGTCGCGTTACCCGATTACACGCTGGGATAACCAGGACATTTCCTCCCATCGCTTCGAGCAGCGCGGCTTGTTGCACTGCGAGATCGAAATTCCGGGCTGGCAGCAGCCTTTGCATTGTGTCTGTGTGCATCTGGCGCTCACCGCGCGCAGCCGCGGCGCCCAGCTCGAAAAGCTGAGGCAGCGCATCGAGCGCTGGGTGCCGGCGGATGCGCCGCTCATCGTGGCCGGAGATTTCAACGACTGGCATTGGCGCCACAAGGCGACCCATGAGCTCGCGCACCCGCTCAACATGCATGAAGCGTTCGAGCTCGTACACGGCGTTCCGGCACGCAGCTTTCCGGCGGCGATGCCGCTGCTACGTCTCGACCGTATCTACGTTCGCGGTTTCGAGGCGAGCCACGCGCACGTGCACCACGGCCGGGCGTGGGCGCGCCTCTCCGACCATGCCGCACTGACGGCGACACTGAGGCTCATCCCGCTGGTTTTCCCATGACCGAGTTCGTCGATGGCAACCGTATCACCTTGCTCACGAGCGGAGCCGAGTATTTCCCGGCGCTGGAGGCGGAGTGCGATGCGGCGCGCCATGAGATTCACATTGAGACCTATATTTTCGAGGATGATGTCGCGGGCCGCCGTATTGCGGCGGCGCTGAAGCGCGCGGCGCAGCGCGGTGTGATGACGCACCTGCTGGTCGACGGTTACGGATCGAAAAAACTCAATCCCGGTCTTGTCGCCGAGATGCAAAGCGCCGGCGTCAGATTTCTTGTCTATCGGCCGGACATTTCGCCGTGGACCTTCCAGAGGCAGCGGCTGCGCCGCATGCACCGTAAGCTGGCGGTAATCGATGCGCGTATTGCGTTCGTCGGCGGCATCAACATCATCGACGATATGCATACTCCCGGTCACACCCCGCCGCGGTTCGATTACGCGGTACGCATCGAAGGCCCGCTGCTCAAGAACATCCATCCGGTGGTGAAGAAGCTGTGGGCGCTGGTCGAATTCACGCAGTTCGGACGGGATTGGCATCATCGAACATCGTTGCAGGCCGATGGCAAGCCGCGTGGCAATCAGCGTGCCGCTTTCCTGGTGCGCGACAACCTGCGCCATCGCAGCGATATCGAGGAGGCCTATCTCGCGGCGATTGCCGGGGCGCGTTCCGAAATCCTGATCGCCAGTTCTTATTTTTTCCCGGGTTTAAGCTTCCGGCGCGCGTTGATGGAGGCGGCGGCGCGCGGCGTGCGTGTGATGCTTCTCCTGCAAGGGAAGGTCGAGTATGTGCTGCTGCATTACGCCTCGCGTGCGCTTTACGGCGCATTTCTCGACGCCGGGATCGAGATCCACGAGTACCGCAAGAGTTTCCTGCACGCCAAGGTGGCGGTGATCGACCGGCGTTGGGCAACTGTGGGCTCGTCCAACATCGACCCCCTGAGCCTGCTGCTCGCGCGTGAGGCCAATGTGGTGATCGATGACCGGGAATTCGCCGCCGTTCTGCGGCACAGCCTGGCTGTAGCGATGGAAGCCGGCGCGCATCAGGTGAGGCGGGAGGGGTGGAAGGACCAACCCCTGTCGGAGCGGAGCGCGATGTGGCTGTGCTACGGCCTGGCGCGCGTACTCACCGGCATTTCCGCCTACGGCCGGGCGCGCGAGTTTACCTAGGAGTTTGTCGGACTTGGATCCGACAAACTCCTTAAGCAAAGCCGCCTCGGGAAAAAAGCGAGAGTGCCATCGGAAAACCTGCCCAAAACCTCGCCTCCGCGGGTTGCCCGGGGTGAAACGACTATAAAACGGGGCGGTTTTGCTGTTAGCAGCCTGTCGGACCCTCAAAGTCCGGCCATGTAAGGCTGCTAGCGCGGGGGGCGAAAAAGCGGAGGGGTTGCGCCTCGCGCCTCGCGGGTTCAATAGCGGTAGGTGAAATTACCGCTCGCCGGCGCGCCGACGGACGTGGCGGTAGAAGAAGCGGATGTGCTGACTTCGCGCACGTTGCCGCCCATCATGTTTGCGGGCGATGCGGCGCTGTCACGATCGCCATCGATGATGCCGATGCCGACCCTGACCGTCTTGCCGGGATCGTACGGCATCGTGGTGGTGATGTCCCGGCCGCCATAGCGGTATACGACGGTATAGCCCTTGACCACTTCACGCGTGGTTTCCACCGTGCGGCAGCGCTGCACCGGCTGCGCGCTTGCGGTCTGGCGGTTATCGACGCGATCGCCGATCATGCTGCCGGCAATCGCACCGACTGCAGTCGCCGCGGCGTTGCCGCGGCCCTGTCCGACCTGGTTGCCGAGGATCGCGCCTGCCAGGCCGCCTACTATCGCACCGGCGTAGGAGCGGTTGCTGTCGGGATTGGCGGTGCGGTCGCCGATGACGGTGCCGGCTACGGCGCCCGCCGCAGTGGCGACATCACGGCCGCTGCCGCCGCCGACCTGCCGCCCGATCACGGCACCGGTCACGCCGCCCAGGATCGGCGCCGCCACGCTGCGTTCCCTGGGCTGTGCTACGGCTGCGGTGTCATTGGTGCACTCCTGGCGCGGTTCGGTAACGCGCTCGATGATGGGCTTGGACGAAATCACCGGCGCGGTATCGGTATAATCCGCCGCCCCCGCCCCCATCGCAGTCAGCGCCAGAGCGACATAGACTGACAGTTTCGTTTTCATTGCAGAACTCCTTTTATTGACAATTCAGCCGGACGCTGCATCGCTGCGGACCCTATTCACGATATTAGAACGCAAATCGCGCGCGATCGTTTCGTGTTTTACAAAAAGTTACACTTGCGCAAGAGTCCGGTCGAGCATTCCCGGTGCGCCGTCGATGTCTGCTGCGTGCGGGGTGACGTTGTAAAATAACTAATTGATTTTTATGATAAAATTATCCAAGGAGGGCCATGGTATGCGAGCGGAAAGCTGGGGCGGCGGCACGTTTTTCGCTGCCCTCTTTCTTTCCTGTATGCCGGGCCGCGACTCCTCCGGCCGAGCGAAAATCGCGCTACTGCGCATGTTAGGATTGCGTGATTTTCCGTTTCGCTAACGGATGTTGTCTAACGCGCTGAAAAACCATACCCGTATGCTGTCCGTCGATCCTCGGGCCAGGATTATCAGACAATGATAGGCCATTCCCATTCTGCGGCGACGGCCGCCCCGGCGGATCGTGCTTTACCCCGCCAGCGGGAATGGCGCGTGGTGCCGATGCTGCTGCCCTATTTGTGGGAATTCAAGGGCAGGGTGATCGTTGCGCTGGTCTTTCTGGCAGCGGCCAAGCTCGCCAACGTCGGTGTGCCGCTGGTGCTGAAGGAGATTGTCGACTCGCTCGATGCGACCAGGGCGGTGCTGGCGCTGCCGTTGGCGCTGCTCGTCGCCTACGGCGCGCTGCGCCTTTCCACCACGCTTTTCGCCGAACTGCGCGACATCGTGTTCGTCCGCGTCACCCAGCGCGCGATTCGCCGCATCGCGCTGACCGTGTTTCGCCATCTG
>JAIESJ010000086.1 GCA_019746155.1 Burkholderiales bacterium | reverse complement strand
GTGCAGGGCAATCTCGACCCGGCCGTGCTGTTCACGAATCCGGATACCATACGCCGGCATGCACAACAGATTCTGGAATCATTCGGTCGCGGCAGCGGGCACGTCTTCAACCTGGGACATGGGGTATCGCAGTTCACGCCACCGGAAAATGTCGCCGCCCTGGTCGATGCCGTGCACGAATTAAGCCGGGCTTTTCACTAGGCACGCCTGTAAACCCGGATCTGGCGCGGTTTCCGGGGAGTCCTCCCCGAAAACTTATGCACAGTGAAGCATTGCGCAGAGCAGGATTTCAGGTCGCTGGGGACGCCGCTCGACATGCCACAATAACCTGTTGTTTTTATTGAATTTTAGTATGTGGGATTGCGATGGCCGTCACTACGCTTGCTTTCCGGCGCAAGAAAGTGCCTGCCGATCGCGAGTCTTCATCAACAAAATTATCCACAGGGCGCTGTGAATAAAAAGAATTTCCCTTGTCGCATAAACCGGTTGCCGCCAAGTCGCAGAATCGGCATGAGCAATTTATTGTAACTTTCCCCGTTTCCCTCTACTGGGCCGATGAAAATCATCCGCGTCGGGCTCGATGTGCCCGTAGCCAAGTTGTTCGATTACCGCTGCCATGACGCGCATACCGAAGACATCGGCCGCCGTGTGCTGGTGCCGTTCGGAAAAAAAACCGTGATTGGCGTCATTATCGAAGTCGCCGATGCTACGGCGGTGCCACACAACCGGCTCAAGACCGCGTTACGCATCTTGCGCGATGAGCCGCCGTTTTCCGCCGATGATTTGCGCCTGCTGAAATTCGCCAGCGACTATTACCATCACGCGCTGGGAGCGGTGGTGATGAACGCATTGCCGGCCCGGCTGCGCCGCGTCAGCGCACCGCGACATCCCCCCGCGTGTTACGCACTGACCGCAGCGGGCGAGGCCGCCAAGCCGGACGATTTGCCGGCACGCGCGACGGTAAAACGACGGCTGCTGGCGCTGTTCAAACAGCGGCGCATTCTTGACCATGCTGCAATCCGAGCTGTCGCAGCCACCGCGCCGGCGGCGCTCAAGCAATTGCTGGCGCAGTCCTGGGTCGAGCCCCGGGAAAGCATTGCACAATCCGTGGCGGCACTTGCGCCCGAGGCGACTGTTCAGGGACCGCAGCTCACGGCGGCGCAGGACCAGGCCGTACGCACTATTTGTGCACAACTTGACGGCTTCAAGGCATTTCTGCTGCTCGGCATCACCGGCAGCGGCAAGACCGAGGTCTATCTGAGGACGATCGACACCGTGCTGCATGCCGGACGCCAGATATTGCTGCTGGTGCCGGAAATCGCGCTGACACCGCAACTTGAAACCATGGTGCGCGGCCGCTTCCCCGGCACGCCCATCACCAGCCTGCACAGCGGAATGAACGAAAGCGAACGCCTCGCCAACTGGCGTGCGGCGCAATCCGGCCGCGCGCGCATTATTCTCGGCACCCGCCTGGCCGTGTTCGCGCCGCTGCCGCAATTGGGCCTCATCATCGTCGACGAGGAGCACGATGCCTCATATAAACAAATGGATGGCCTGCGCTATTCGGCGCGCGACCTGGCCGTGGTGCGTGCCCGGCAGCGCGGCGTGCCCATCGTGCTGGGCTCGGCGACGCCGGCGCTGGAAACGTATTACAACGCCGAAACCGGGCGTTACCAGCTGCTGACGCTGCCTCAGCGCATCAATGCCGCGCCGCCCCGCATCGAGTGCATCAGCACTCGCGAAGAGCGGCTGACTGACGGCCTTTCACCACGTCTGCTGGCGGCGATCGCCGTGCGCCTTGAACGCGCAGAGCAGAGCCTGGTGTTCATCAATCGCCGTGGCTACGCGCCGGTGCTGATGTGCCACGCCTGCGGTTGGCTGTCGAGCTGCCACCGTTGCTCCGCGCAGCTCGTGCTGCATCTGCGCGACCGGCAACTGCGCTGCCATCACTGCGGCTATCAATCACCGGTTCCCGCCGCCTGCCAGGAATGCGGCAACCCGGAACTCGCGCCGGTCGGGCAGGGCACCCAGCGCGTGGAGGCGGCGCTGGCCCAGCACTTTCCGCGGGCGCGCATCCTGCGCATCGACCGCGACAGCACGCGGCAGCGGCACGCCTGGCAGACGATGCGCCGTCAAATTCATGAGCGCGAAGTCGATATCCTGGTCGGCACCCAGATGCTTGCCAAAGGGCATGACTTTCCGCATCTCAACCTGGTCGGCGTGGTGAACGCCGACAGCCTGCTCTACAGCGCGGATTTTCGCGCGCCGGAGCGGCTGTTCGCGCTGCTCACCCAGGTGGCGGGGCGTGCAGGCCGCGGCGACATGCAGGGCGAGGTGCTGATCCAGACCGAATTCCCGCAGCACCCGCTGTACATTGCGCTGCGCCGCCAGGATTACGCCTTCTTCGCGCGCAATCTGCTCGCCGAACGCCGGCAGGCGGGCTTTCCGCCGTTTGTCCATCAGGCGCTATTGCGCGCCGAAGCGCCCAAAATTGAAGCCGCCCTCGATTTTCTCGCCCGCGCGGCACACGCCGCCAAGGCGCTGTCCCGGAACGTGACGATTTACGATGCCGTCCCCGCGAGCATGGTGCGCCTGGCCGGGCGCGAGCGCGCGCAACTGCTGGTGCAGTCCGATTCGCGCGCCGAGCTGCAGTCTTTCCTGAGCGCCTGGCACGCCCGGCTTGCCGAGGTGCGGTCGACCTCCGCGCGCTGGTCGCTGGATGTCGATCCGCTCGAGTTCTGAAGCCGCGTAAAACACCCAGCAGCCTGTCGGACTTGGGCTCATTCACCGGAACGCGTAGCGTTAACGAATCGCTGTTGATCGACGCTTCGGCGCCAGGCTGCTTAAGAAGGAAGCTTTGCGTGTCGAAACCCTGTGCTGTCCGGAACCAACGTCACTTGCATGGCGTTCTTTTCGCCCCGTTCTTTAGTGCTTTTCATTTTAGGAGGTTGTCGGATTGGGTCCCGACAACCTCTTGGGCGGCATGATAAAATTTTGCCTTTTCAATCACTTTCCGAATGTTCTCCGCGTCGGCCGCACCCTGCGCTGACACCGGGAGCAGGCCCGACCCGATGACTCAAGCCTCACCCATGGACATCAAAGCGCGTCTCGCCGAGCTGCTCTGCGCCGCACTGAAAAACGTTGCGCCGGATCAGATCAACACCAGTATCGTGCTCGAGCGCCCGAAGCTTGCGCAGCACGGCGACTACGCGTGCAACGTCGCACTGCAGCTCGCCAAGGTACTCCAGCGCGCGCCGCGCGAGATCGCCGCCCAGTTGATCGCCGCGTTGCCGGCCTCGCCCTATCTGGAAAAAGCCGAAATCGCCGGAGCGGGTTTCATCAATCTTTTTCTCACGCGCTCGTTCAAGCAGGGTATCGTCAATCACATCCTGCAAGCCGGGGCGGATTACGGTAAAAGCGGCCTGGGACGGAACAAGAAAGTGCAGGTCGAATTCGTTTCGGCCAACCCCACCGGCCCGCTGCATGTCGGACATGGGCGCGGCGCGGCGTTCGGGGCGAGCCTCGCCAACGTGCTCGCTGCCGCTGGGTTCGACGTCACGCGCGAGTACTACGTCAACGATGCCGGGCGGCAAATGGACATCCTGGCGCTGTCGACCTGGCTGCGCTATCTGCAGCTCGCTGGCGAAGCCGTGCCGTTTCCGCCCAACGCCTACCAGGGCGATTACGTGCGCGACATGGCGCGGCAGATCCTGGCTGCTCATGACAAACGTTACGTTCGCCCCGCCGCGCAGGTTGTCGCCGGCGTGCCGGACGCCGCCGCCGATGCTGAAGCGCATCTGGACGGACTGATCGCCAATGCCAGGCGGCTCCTGGGCGGCGATTACGAATACATCCACGGCCACGCGCTGAACGAGCAGCTGGCCGATTGCCGCGACGACCTTGCCGAATTCGGCGTTACGTTCGATCACTGGTTTTCCGAGCGCTCGCTCTACGACTCGGGCATGGTCGAGCTCGCCGTGAAAAAACTGGAACAACGCGGACACGTCTACGTGCAAGACGGCGCCAAGTGGTTCCGCTCGTCCCGCTTCGGTGACGAGAAAGACCGCGTCGTCCAGCGCGAGAACGGACAATATACGTATTTCGCCTCGGATATCGCCTATCACCTCAATAAATTCGAGCGCGGCTTCGATCTCGTCATCGACGTGTGGGGCGCCGACCATCACGGCTACATTCCTCGCGTCAAAGGCGCACTCGAGGCGCTCGGGCTCAACAAGGAACAACTGACGATCGCGCTGGTGCAGTTCGCCGTGCTCTACCGCAACGGCCAGAAAGTCTCGATGTCGACCCGGGCCGGCGAATTCGTGACGCTGCGCGAGCTGCGGCGGGAGGTCGGCAATGATGCGGCGCGCTTTTTCTACGTGCTGCGCAAAAGCGACCAGCATCTCGATTTCGATCTCGACCTGGCGAAGTCGCAAAGCAACGAAAATCCCGTCTACTACATTCAGTATGCGCACGCGCGCGTGTGCAGCGTGCACGAGCAGTGGTCCGGCGGCGTCGCCAGCCTGAAAGACGCCGACACGTCCCTGCTTGATTCCCAGCACGAGCTGGCGCTGCTGGCGCGGCTGATTGAATACCCCGAGGCGGTGGAACTCGCCGCGCGTGAAATGGCGCCGCACGTGATCGCCTTCTACCTCAAGGAGCTCGCCGGCGAGTTCCACAGCTATTACAACGCAACGCGCGTGCTGGTGGACGAGGAAGCGCTCAGGCTGGCGCGGCTCGCCCTGGTGACCGCGATACGTCAGGTGCTGCGCAACGGTCTTTTCCTGCTGGGTGTTTCCGCGCCCGAAAAAATGTAAGATGTTCGAATATGAGTAAAGACTACAAGGGCTCGGAGCGCAAAGGCGGCGAACGCAGGGGCGGCAGCTCACTCCTGCTCGGGATTCTGATCGGCCTGCTGCTCGGTCTCGGCATTGCGCTCGGCGTCGCGTGGTACATCAACAAGATGCCGAGCCCGTTCCTCACGCGCAGCACGCCGGCCACCAAAAGCGAGACGCCCAGGACCGCCGCACCCGGTGCCGCCAGGAGTGAAGGCGGATCGGACAAGGCGCCGGAATCAAAGCCGCGTTTCGATTTTTACAAGATCCTGCCGGGAGCCGAAGAGCCGGTGACCGAGCAGCAGATGAAAGAGGCCCAGAAGAAGTCGGCCGCCGCCAAGGAAGCGTTTTTCCTGCAGGCCGGCGCGTTTCCGAACGCGTCCGATGCCGACAACCTCAAGGCGCGGCTCGCGCTCCTCGGCATTGAGGCCAGCATTCAAACCTCGACCCTGCCCGACAAAGGCGTGTGGCACCGCGTGCGGATCGGGCCCTACACCAACGTCGAGGAACTCACCCATGCCCGCGACACTCTGAAACAGAACGGCGTCGAAACCACCCTGATCAAGGTGCGCGAATAAGCCGCCGACCCATCACACTACGGAGACAAGATGCGACTGCTTACCCGTTTCACCGCCTTCGCCGCAGCCACAATGCTCGTACTGGGCCTTGCAAGCAGCGCCGCAGCGCAGCCCGTTGCGGGCAAAGATTACCGCCTGATCGACCCGCCGCAGCCGACCGACAGCGGCAAGAAGGTGGAAGTGATCGAATTCTTCTGGTACGGCTGCCCGCATTGCAACAGCCTGCAGCCCTCGCTCAGGGCCTGGCTCAAGCGCAAGCCGGCCGACGTCGAGTTCAAGCGCGTGCCGGCGATTTTCCAGGATTCCTGGGTTCCGCTCTCGAAAGCTTATTACGCGCTCGACGCCATGGGGCTGGTCGAAAAACTTCATCACGACGTGTTTGCCGCAATCCACGAACAAAAAATCCGGCTGCAGGAGCCCAAGGTCCTGTTCGATTGGGTTGCCGGCAAGGGTGTCGACAAGCAGAAATTCATCGACACCTATAACTCGTTCGCAGTCCAGGGGCGCACCCAGCGCTCGATCGACCTGACACGCAATTACGATATTCCGGGCACGCCGGCGCTGGTCATCGACGGCAAATACCTGACCGCGCCGTCGCGGACACTGAAAGCCGACAATAGCATCGATTACGACCGCTTTTTCCAGGTGGTCGATCAGTTGATCGCCCTGGCGCGCAAAAATCACGGCGGCAAATAGGTTACTGATCCGGCCACGAAATGGTGCACGGGCCGCAGCGCGGGAATCCCTTCCCGCCGGGGTGCCGGCAGAGGCGCGCGGACTCGTTAGCGGCGAAGACTGACCTTGACGGGGGCGCGGCATCCCATGGCGCACGAAATCCGGAAACGACGAGTCCTCATCACCGGCGCCTCCAGCGGCATCGGCGCGGCGCTTGCGCGGTCCTATGCCGCGCGGGGTGCGACGCTGGGCCTGGTCGCGCGCCGCGAAGCCGAACTCAGGCAACTTGCCGCGCAATTAGATTGTGATTGCGCCGTTTACGCGCTCGACGTGCGCGATGGCGCAGCCCTGCGGCAAGCTGCCGCCGACTTCATGTCACGCCATGGCTGCCCCGACGTGGTCATCGCCAACGCCGGCGTGAGCCTGGGGACCCTCACCGAATATCCTGAGGATGTGCAGGCATTTCAGGACGTGATCGATATCAATGTCGTGGGCATGGTGAAGACCTTCCAGCCGTTCGTGACCCCCATGCGTGAAGCGGGCAGGGGCGCGCTGGTCGGCATCGCCAGCGTGGCGGGCTATCGCGGATTGCCGGGCGCTGCGGCGTATTCGGCATCCAAGGCCGCGGCGATTTCCTATCTCGAAAGCCTGCGCGTCGAATTCAAGCGCAGCGGCGTCAAGGTCGTCACCATCTGCCCCGGCTACATCGCCACGCCGATGACGGAAAAAAACCCCTACCCGATGCCGTTCATCATGAGCGCCGACACCGCCGCGCGCAAAATCACCTCCATCATCGAGCGCGGCGGAACCTATGCGGTGATTCCCTGGCAGATGGCGCTCGTC
Organism: Burkholderiales bacterium; assembly: GCA_019746155.1. GTDB lineage: Bacteria > Pseudomonadota > Gammaproteobacteria > Burkholderiales > SG8-41 > CAKKQX01. The sequence continues at coordinate 8,737 of JAIESJ010000086.1, read as the reverse complement.
GCGCGCGTGCTCCGCGTGCTGCCGAACCGGCTTTACGACCGGCTGCTCGCCCGCGCTCCGCACAAACCCCGCAAGATCTGAAACGTTCGGGAACGGCCGGCCCGATGTTTGCGCTCACTCATAAAAAAATACAAAACAAATCAATTAGTTATGATCTTGCCTGCGGCGCCGCCGAGCGCGCGGCGTGGCGGTGAACGGCGAGCGCCGCTGCCAACCGCGGTACCTCTACCTTTTAAGGCTTGGCCAAATCATCGCCATGACCTTGAAACGCTATGCGCGCTGGATAGAGGGAACCGAAACCTCAGGCGGCGAGAAAATGATCCGTCTTTTGTCGCAATCCGGTCACAGGAGCGTTGCAAGTGCTTGAGTCGTCGAGAATCGTGGAAGGTCAATCCTCCACGTAGCGCGTTATTTCTTCACAAACCGCTCGAAATCCACCAGCCGCCGCGACTCGTTGATTTCATCGTGCGGGATCAGCAGGCACACCCATGGCTTGCCGCCGTTGGACCGCGCGTATTCCGTCGCGTGCCGGCACCACTTCATCGCCGCGTCGGCCTTGGCCTGGACTTCGGCATCGGTCAGATCGGTGCGCGCCTTGGCTTCCGCCATGTAGATCTTGGCGTCGGTTTCGGCCACGAAGTCCGGGATGTACTCCGGCTGCTCGGCGCCGTACCGGTAATAAATCTGGAACTGTCCCTTCACCGGGCGGAACCACTTGTCGGCGTCCCGCTCCAGGATCACGGCGAAACGGCGTTCGGTGTCCGAGTCGAATTTCTGTATGTCGTAAAGACAGCGCGAGAATCCGCCGAACAGCATTTGCTTGATGCGGCTCCGGTCCGCCACCGTGTCCCGGAAATGGCGCAGCGGGTTTTTGGCCGTCGCCGTGTAGTTGCAACGCTTCAGGGTTGTGAACCCCCGGCTCACCTGCACCGCACAACCCGATGCCTTTTCCCAAAAATGAGCCATCATCTGGGCATGGATATTCTCGGCGATCAAGCGCCGGTCGCGGTCGAGCACCGCGCGTGCCTCGGCTTCCGACAGGTAACTCAGCAGGTGCCGAACCATTTGCCCGGCGAGATCGTAGAGCAGGTCCGCGTGGGTGGCATAGTCGATATCGTCGAAATCCACCAAGGCATAGACGATATAGTCCTCCAGGCGCCGCTCGGTGATCCCGACCTCGGAGGCTAGCGTTTCCTCCTCGTTCGTGCGCAGGTTGTGGATCACCAGCTCGCGGTCGGCGGGCTGGAGATGCAGTCCGCTGACATGCAGGGTAAAAGGATTGAATCCCACGGTGACCTCGCCGGTGGGGACCACGGCAATGCGCGGGATGTCGATGATCTTGTCGCTGACGATTTCGGCGGTCTTGGCGACCACCGCCGCCAGGTCCACGGTTTCCTTCTCGATCAACTCGCCCTGGGCGGGGGTCAGCCGCTCCGCGACGCGTGCGGCGATGATCTGTTGCACCTCGGGTTTGCGCAACGCGGCGCTGTTGGGCGCCTCATACTGGTTTTTCTCCATCTCCTGGATCACGTCCATCACGGCCTGTGCCGCTTGCCGCTCGGCATCCGAGCCGAACACCGGGATAGTAAGCCGTTCGACAGCCAGCTCGTAGTGATGCCCGCCGGTGCCGGCGATCTGCGGGGTGCTCAGCCCCAAGGCGACCTCGGCGCTCGATCCCACCTGCACGCTCACCACACCCTCGTCCTGGTCCGGCGCCTCCAGGATCAGTTGTTTCAGGCGGATGGGCGAATCGCCGCGGTTGGCCTCGTCGATAATTTCCTGAAAGCGGTCGTGGGCCACGATATTCAGGCGATCCACGGCGTCCACGCCGGTGCGCCTGCCGTAGGGCAGCCGCAAACCACGGCCGATGGACTGCTCGATGAGCGTGCGGGCGTTGGCCGCGCGCAGCGGGACGATGGTGTACAGGTTGGTCACGTCCCAGCCTTCCTTGAGCATGTTGACGTGGATGACGATCTCCGTCGGCTCGCCCTCGCTCTCCACCGCCAGCAGCCGCGCGATCATTTCCTCTTCTTCCTTGCCGGTCTTGCTGCTGTCCACCTGGATCACCTTGTCCCGGTAGCGGCCCTCGAAAAAGGCGTCGGACCGGATCAGCGCCAGCAGTTGCGAGGCATGAGTGGTATCGCGTGCGATAACGAGCATGAAAGGCTTGACAGTCATCACGCCATTCTGGCGAGCGTAGGTCATCAGCTCCACCTTGGTGGCCTCGTGCAGGCGGATGCCGTCTTCCAGCTTGGTCTTCTCGATCTCTTCCGGCGTGTGCCGCTTGGGGTCGAAATCGCGCTGGGTGACCACGGCCGGTTCCTTGACGAATCCGTCCCCCATGGCGCGCGCGAGCGGATAATCCATCACCACATTCTTGAACGGCACCGGTTGGGGTCTCGCCTCCACGAAGGGCGTGGCGGTCAGCTCCAGACCGAACAACGGCTTCAATTCGTTGATGGCGCGCACCCCGGCGCTGGCGCGGTAGCGGTGCGACTCGTCCATGAGCAGCACCAGGTCCGGCAGCTCGGCGAGGTAATTGAAGTAACTGTCGCCCAGATACTCCGACAACCGCTTGATGCGCGGGCTGTTGCCGCCGCGCACTTCGGCATTGATCTTGGAAATGTTGAAGATGTTCACCGTCACCGGTGAGAGCATACTGATGGTGCCCGCCCGCTGCTCGTAGTTGTCGCCGGTGATGATCTCCGGCGGGTAGTTCGCGAACTCGGCGATGCCCTTGAACACATACTTGGGCGTGTTGGGCGTGAAGTCGGTAATCAGCTTGTCGTAGATGGTCAGATTCGGCGCCAGCACGAAAAAATGCCGGAAGCCGTGGGCCAGGTGCAAATAGCCGATGAAGGCCCCCATCAAGCGCGTCTTGCCGACACCGGTTGCGAGCGCAAAGCACAGCGAAGGAAACTCGCGCTCGAAGTCCGTGAGCGTGGGGAACTCCGCCTTGAGCGCCGTAAGCACCGCAGTCAAATCACGCTCCTGCTTGAGCATGTCGGGCGCGGCCTCGATGGCCAACGCCAGTTTGAACAACGATTCAGTCTGTGGCGGGCGCAGGGAGAGGCGGCCACTCACGGCATTGAAGATACGCTGGTTCATTGCTCAACCCGCCAACCTGACGATGCGTCCATAAACGTCCATAAACGTCCATAAACGTCCATAAATGGTCATAAAGCCACCGAACCGGAATGCCCTGGGAGCGTGTAAATCCTTGATTTTCTTTCGCCGTGAGGCACCAGCTTGTTCTTTTTGACCATCCTGCCGAGCAGCAATGTGGCTTGGCGCTCGGTAAGTCCGCAAAGCTCGGCAGCCTTTGAACGGCGGATACTCCCGTGGGCACGCACGTATTCCTCCACCAGAGCCTCCTGTCGCAGTGGCTCCATGCCGTGCACATGCACATAGGCCTCAGGCTGACCGAACGTGTTATAAAAAGGAGCGGCGAGATGATAGACCCGTCCCCGCTTCTCGCCTCGCGCATCCACTAAACCTTCCTCCACCAACCTTTCAAGCAAGGCACGCGCCTCGTTCTGAGGACGTTGCACTTCGGCGGCTACTTGCTCCGTGGTTACGCGGCGCTCATGGAACAGCCGGTTGAGCACAATCATCTGTTCCACCGTCATCGGCCCCTGCTGCCGTTCGCGCTCGAACACGAAGGCGGCAAACTGAAGCGACTCCTGCCCGCCGCGTAACGTGAGCCGGACGCCTGTTGCGTCCGAGCGCGAATAGTCGGGCGTAGGCCTTCCGTAACGCAGTTGGCCCAGATAAACCTTATCCACGCCACGACCCGTCTGCTCCACCAACCCGATGCGCTTGGCTGCACCATACAACCGTGGATTGCGCGGCAAGGGCTCATGCACCAGCAGATTGGCCGGTGTCACGCCCTCCGGAAAACCTCCCGGGCTGGTGATTTCGAGTCGGTCCGGGTACCACTGAACATAAACCGTTCCTAACCTGCGGTAATCACGATGGAACAGCGCGTTCAGCAACGCCTCACGGAACGCCGTCCGCGCATAGTCCGGCACCGGCACTCGGATCAATCCGACTTGCACCTCCCGCTCCTGCACACGGGCGTCGAATCGAGCCAGCATCAGCTCCGCGAGTTCGAGCAGCGGCTGACGGAAGAACTCATTGACGCGCACATCGGCATCCGCTGCCAGCGCCTGGAACGCGGCTTCGTGTGTCGGCAGATACCGCTCGCATTGACGCGCACATCGGCATCCGCTGCCAGCGCCTGGAACGCGGCTTCGTGTGTCGGCAGATACCGCTCGATTTCCGTTTGCCTACCGAACAGCAACAGGCCGGCCGTGTTCGGCACCAACTCACTGTTGACAGTTTCCACAACGCGCAGGGCCTTGGCCATTTCGCGGTCGTCCAGCCCCAGCAAGGCCGCATCTCCGCGCAATGCAGCGACAAGCTGGCGCGCCCGCTCGAATTGCAGTGGGTCCAGCGCCCGCCATCCTGCCTCGCGGCACAGCTGCGCGGAAAAATCCTCCGCACCCAGAGCCGTGCCTCGACTCGAATGCTGGTGCGGGTAATAGGGCACGCATTCGGGTCCGCGGGCGCCCATCACCCGGCGCAGGCAAACGCCGTCCGAGCTCGCCACCACCGACGACGAGCGCGGCACGGTCAGGCACAGGATTTCCCCTTGCGGCATGGCGACTCTCACTATGGAAACCTCGATGCCCGGCACCGTGCGACTGCGAATCAGTGCCTGCAAGCGCGCCGTATCGGTCTGTGATCCGTGTCGCGGCCGGGCGCCGGTAACACGGCCATCGTCTTCCACTCCGACGAACAAAAGACCGCCATCCGCATTGGCCAGGCAGATGACCGCCTCAACGAAATCACGGTCGTTCAGTGCTGCGCGTTCCTCGCCCTTGAATTCCTGCGTGAGCGACTCTCCTTCGGCGATACGCGCTTCAAGTGTCGTGCGGTCCATGTGCTATGCGCGCCTCATTCCAGCTCCAATGCCTGTTGTCCCGCATCCTTTCCTTTTTCTGCGGGTGAACGGCCACCCGTTGCATGTTCTTCCGGGGACGACTCAGGTTGACGGGGCGCCAGCGGCAGGTTCTGCACGTTCAGGCTGTAATCGTCATGACCCCACTCGCAGCGCGACAGCACCACTTTCGGAATCTTCTTCAAGGTGAGATTCGGCCAGCGCTCGGCGGCCTTGGCGGCGCTCACGCCGTGCCAGGCGCCGCACAGCACCAGCAGGCTGCGCTCCCCGCCCACTTCTTCCGACAGGGCCTGCAACTGCTCGGCGGAAAGGTTTTGTGTCGTCACGTAGATGAAATCCCGCTCGGTGGAATGGCCGTGCTGCCACCACACGGTTTCCGACGGCGCGTAGGTGAAGCCCTCCAGCTTGGCGACCGCCTCCGCAAGCATCCCGGCGTTGTACTCGCGGTTGATGACCCAATTTCCCCAGCGGTCCTTTTCCAGCAGCGAGGGCGCGAGGCGGTAATAGCGAAAACCGCCACCGCCCCTCCAGCCAACCGCTTCCGTGATACCGCCTGGGTCTTCGCCGTCGATGACTTTCTTCAGGCGCGGAATGATGTGGGTATGGCAGTGCTCGCCCAACTCCACCATGATCCAGCGGCGACCCATTTTGTGTGCGACGGCACCGGTGGTGCCGGAGCCGGCGAAGGAGTCAAGGACGAGGTCACCGGGGTTAGTAGCGATTTCGAGAACGCGCCTCAATAACCTCTCCGGCTTAGGCGTAGCAAAAGCATCATCTGCGCCGAATAGCTGGTTTATCTCTTTTTTGGCTTCTTGATTATGTCCAACCTCAGAGTTGCTCCACCAAGTCCATGCACTTACTCCAGTTGCTTCGCTTAAATAGTTCTTAACCCGAGGTCGTGCTTTTCCCTCTTTTCCAAACCACATGCGGCCTTCAGCCATTAAGCGCTTGAATTCAGATTCAACATTTGCCCAGCACCGTCCGGGCGGCGGCTCGTACTCCACGCCGCCAGGTGTAACCAATTTGTACATCTGATTTGGTCGCCAACCTTGAGCTGTGAAATCAGTTGAAACCCACGGACCACGCGGGTCATTGTCCGGATTCTTGTAATTTTTTGCCTGCTCGTCTGATAACGGAAGCTTGTTAAGCATTACGTTCCCAGCTGATCGTCCATACACAAGAACATGATCGTGTGCCGCTCCAAGTGCTAAACGGGCTTCCGGCGAAGTGCGCTTTTGCCACAACACGTTCGCCACGAAATTGGGCCGCCCAAATATTTCGTCACACAATACCTTAAGGTATTGTGCCTCGTTGTCATCGATCGTGATCCACAGTGAGCCATCTTCTGACAGCAGTCGCCGGATGATCTCTAGTCGGTCGCGCATCAGCGACAGCCAGATCGAATGCTCCAGCCCGTCGTCGTAATGCGTGAAGGCGCTGCCGGTGTTGTACGGCGGGTCGATGAACACGCACTTCACCTTGCCCGCAAACTCTGCTTCCAACGCCTTCAGCGCCAGCAGGTTGTCCCCGAAGATCAGCCGGTTGTCGAAAATGTCGTTCTCCGTCACCCGGTGCTTGGCGTGACAAGACTTCTCCGGGTCCTCCAGCAGAATCCGTGGCTCCAGCTTCGGCCGGTTCTCCTTGCCGATCCAAGTAAGTTCAAGTTTGGTCTTGTGATTGGCCACTACGCTGCTCCACTACCTTTCGTTTCTGCAGGACTAGGAGCCGAAGAGGAAGTAGGCGCTTGTAGGCAGCTCTTCTTCCATTTAACTGCAACCGCCTTTTCGATGATTTTCTTCAGACTTGGAGGAACGACAGGCGGATTGCAGGATGTAAGTTTCCGGGCGATATAACGGGCAATTAGCGGTTTGCCAGTGTCGGTGTCGTTACTCAGCCCCAGTTCCTTTTTGGCCTCCCTCGCCAAAGCATCCGCGTCTTGGATTTCGCTTTTCAAGTCGACTTCCCATTTCTTTGGAAAACACGCTACGCTGTCGGTAACGAAGAGCGATTGCAGCGGATCCTGGTTTTCCCCAGCCAAGGCGAGAAGTTCTTTGGATTTATCGACAATATTCTTGTCCGCGTTGCCATTGTCATAATCGAAAACCATGTAACAGGGAATATGGAGTTCATTGAATATCCTGAAGAGACGATCCATCGCCCCTTTCCCGCCGCATTCCACAACGCTGATACCTTGCGGGTCGAAAGCACAGCCCGGAAGGGCGTCGGCATAAATCGGAAGGCTGTATTCTTCGGTCAAGCCTTCGACAAGGACAATCTTGGATGCGAAAAATCCTTCGTTGCGACGTGGATTATATGCATGCGAATACCGGTCGCGCATGGATTCCGGTGTGGCTTTGCCCTTGATTTTCGGAAACCTGAACTCAAGGTCCTCAATCATCTTCGACATGGATAACTGCCATGCCCTGCTTGCCGTCGTCTTCTTGCCGTCGATTGTCTCAAAACTACATTCCATCTGGATGATTTCGTCGAAATAGGCCACGTCTACAAGAAGAGATGAGTGGGTTGAAAAGAGAACCTGGTCGCCACCCTCGGAAATTTTCCGGAACACGCGCCGTATGGTTCGTTGTGCTTGCGGGTGCATGTATAGTTCCGGCTCCTCGACAGCGAGGATGAGATTTCTTTTCTTACCCTCGGCCGAAGAAGTCATGTGTTCCGCATAGCGTCGAAGAATGGAAAAAATGACCGCCCTTTGCAAGCCATGGCCTTTGTTCTCGACGGTATTTCTGAAGCCGTCATCCACATATAGTTTTGGTGCACTGAGAAGAACTTCCAGCGTCGGTGTTTGAAATTCAATCTCCAGGTCGCACCCGACGAAGAAGTCGTTCAACAGCGTGTTGAGTTGCTTCTCTGTGTTGGCAATCATGGGGACACGCTCATCGCCTCCGGCACGGTTCATCTGCTTGGAAATCTCGGCGAGGATCCCTTCAATCTTCGCTTTCTTCTCCTGCGCCACCGTATCTAGTATCGCGAAGAGGAGTTTTCCAAAGGGGCTACTCTTGGTCCCTTTGGATTCTTCGGTTACATCGCGAACAGCGGGAACGAGGACAAAGAAGGGTAGTGTGCCCTTTAAAACATTGGCATAGCCTTTGGGATTGTCAGTCCATGCGTCTTGCATCGGAATCTTATCAGCATGGGCCGTTACGAACTCCTTGGCTTTCTCCTTCCATTCTTCAACACCGGGTTTCTTGGTTGTCCCCGCCCAGGAGTCGGCGAAGCTGGCGCCGGGAACGACGAGTTGATCTTTCGTCTTCCACCATTCAGCGATGTTTTTGCCGCTGATGTTGGCTTCCTGAAGCCATTCCGGTTTAGGCGCGGGTTTCTTGTAGTGTTGTCCGATCCCAATCTTGTCTTCACCATATTCTGAATCAGATTCGCCGCTCTTCGCGCCCATTTGTGCGGAACGAGCCATGTGGAAAGTCCCGTCCGCCTTCAGATACGCCCCCAATACTTCCTTTTCCTTGTCTGTAAGGTCGGAGAAAACGGCCTCGACGCGGATTTCGAGGCTGGTGTCCTTGTTCCAAAAGGATTCCTCGTTTAAAGATTTGGTGCTTGGGTTGAAGAGGAAATCCAAGGCCCGGAGCACTGATGACTTGCCAGCGTTATTCGCGCCCACCAATGCGTGCATCCCACCAATTTCAAGGGAAACATCACGGCACGAACGAAAATTTTGAATCCGAATCACTGCTGTCCAAAACAGCCGAACCCGGGTGGATGTCCCCATGATCTGACGCGGGTTTCGGACGAGTTATGACG
>JAIESJ010000129.1 GCA_019746155.1 Burkholderiales bacterium | reverse complement strand
GTAGCCACTCATGCGCACAATCTCATAATGCAGCTGCTCGCGGAAACCGGGCTGGCCGGCGCGCTGCTGATAACGGGCGGGGCGATGCTGTGGCTGTGGGATTTGCGCCGCCATATCTTTGACCCCGAACATTGGTGGCTGCTCGCGTTGCTGGCGACGATAGGCATACACAGCATGCTCGAGTTTCCGCTATGGCATGCTTATTTTCTGGGCGTGGCGGCGATTGCGCTGGGGCTGGGCGCTACCCGTTTTTACGCGCTCCGGCTGCAGCGCACGGGACCCGCCGCCGCCGCGCTGCTGCTACTGGCAGGGTTTTTCAATGCGTTTACCGTGTGGTACGGCTATCGCGATTTCGAGCGCATGTTCGTGCAGGGAGCCAAGCCTTTTCCCGGCGAGGAAGTCGCCGCCATTGTCTTGCGCGGACAACAGGACCCCGTGCTCGAGCCCTATGTCGAGCTGGCCGCCTCGGCCTACGCCAGGGTGGATCGCGAGCAGCTGCAGGACAAGCTCGAGTTGAACGGCCGGGTAATGCGCTTCATGCCGGCCGATATCGTGGTCTACCGACAGGCACTGCTGCTTGCTATGGACGGGCAGGCCGAGGCGGCGCGCGGGCTGTTCGTGCGCGCCATGCGTGTCTATCCCGATATTCTGCCGCGTATCACGGCAATGTTGCGTGAGCTTGCGGCCCGCCACCCCGCTGAGTTCGCGCCTCTGCTAGAATTGGCCACCGCGAAAGCCGCGGCACAGCGCGCTCCGCACGCCGTCAAAAACAGAGGGGATTCATAGCCCGGGAGTTTGAGTTGGAACAGTTTCTCGTATTTCTGCAGAAGAACCCGTTGCATCTGATGTTGTTCGGCGCGGCGGTGATCACCGGCGGCATGCTGATCTGGCCGCTGATCAGCCGCCTGTTCCGTCCCGGCAACGAAGTCGGCGCATTGGAAGCCGTGCAATTGATCAACCGCCGCGATGCGGTGGTGATCGACGTGCGCGAGGACGCCGAATATGCCGTCGGCCACATCGCCAATGCCCGGCATATTCCGCTGGCGCAGTTCGCCGGGCGCATCAAGGAACTGGAGAAATTCAAGTCGCGGCCGATCATTGTCAATTGCCGCAGCGGCAGCCGCGCGGCCAGCGCAGTCGATATTTTGCGTAAAAACGGTTTCAACGAAGTGTTCATGCTGCGGGGCGGGATCTCGGCCTGGCAGCAGGCCAGCATGCCGCTGGAAAAATGATGGCCAGAGTGAGCATGTACTGCACCGCGGTCTGCCCCTACTGCCAGATGGCGGAGCGGTTGCTGCGCGCCAAGGGCGTGAGCGAGGTCGACAAGATTCGCGTCGACCTTGATCCCGAAAGGCGCGTCGAGATGATGGAAAAGACCGGCTGCCGCACCGTGCCGCAGATCTATATCGAAGCGACCCATGTCGGCGGCTACGACGACCTCGCCGCGCTGGACCGGGCCGGCCGCCTCGACGAACTGTTGCGCTCCGCCGAGTAAATTCACCCAACCCGTACTGGAAACGCCATGAGCGAACAGCAGCAACCGACTTTTGCGATCGAGAAGATTTATCTCAAGGACGCCTCTCTCGAAATTCCCAATGCGCCGCAGATTTTCCTCGAGTCCGACAGTCCCCAGGTCGACGTCAGTATTCACACCCAGGCGGCAGCGCTTGACGCGGGTCTGTTTGAAGTGGTGCTGACCATCACCATCACCTCGAAGATCAAGGACAAGACGGTGTTCCTGGTCGAGACGGCGCAGGCGGGGATTTTCCAGATACGCAATGTGCCCGAGCAGGACCTCGACCCGGTGCTCGGCATCGCGTGCCCGAGCGTGCTGTTGCCGTATGCGCGCGAAGCGGTATCGAGCATGGTGCTGCGCGCCGGTTTCCCCCCGGTGGTGCTGCAGCACATGAATTTCGAGGCGATTTACCAGCAGCGCCTGCAGCAGATGCAGCAACCGCAGCAGCCGCAGCAGGGCGACGGCAGCCCTCCGGCTGCCTCTCACTAGCGCGAATGTCGGCAAAGGATTGCCGATCTACTCTTTTTAAACGTTACGGCCTACTAAAAGCCATGGTTCGCCACCTCATTTGCATCCTGCTTGCAGCGGGCGTGGCCACGCCGGCCTGGGCGCTCGAGTTCCGGTCGGTGTCCGAAAACGCCGCCGTGCTCTATGATGCGCCCTCGGCGAAGGCCAGGAAACTCTATATCGTCAATAACGGCTATCCGGTCGAGGTCGTGGTCATGGTCGAGGGCTGGGTCAAGGTGCGCGATGCCAGTGGCGATCTGGCCTGGATCGAAAGCAAAAACCTGACCGACAGGCGGACGGTGATGATCAAAGTGCCGCTGGCGCAGGTGCGGCAGAGCGCCGACGACAATGCGCCGGTCTTGTTCCAGGCGCAGCAGAACGTGATTCTCGATCTGGTCGAAGTCGCAGGCGGCGGGTGGTTGCGCGTCAGGCACAGCGACGGGCAGACCGGGTTCATCAAGGTCGCGCAGGTGTGGGGCGCATAAGACAGTGAAGGGTGAAGGGTGAAGGGTGAAGGGAAAAAATCAGCCGTTTTTCCGTTACTGGGGGAGAGGGCCGGGGTGAGGGGGCTCACTTTTCACTTTTCACTTTTCACTTGGCGATCATGAAGATCGCCATTCTGGGAGCAGGCGCCTGGGGTACCGCAATCGGCATCAGCCTTGCGGCGCGCCATGAAGTGACGCTGTGGGTGCGCGATGCCGCGCAGTTTGCGGCGATCCGGTCCGCGCGTTGTAACGAACGCTATCTTCCGGGTTTTGCCCTGCCGGATAATCTTGTCGTGGAAAGCGATTTTGCCGCCGCCGCCAACGGCTGCGCGTTGGCGCTCGTGGCGGTGCCTGCCGGCGGTCTGCGCGAGACGTTGCGGCGCCTGAAAACGGAACGGTGCGCGGCCCCGGTAGTGTGGCTGTGCAAGGGTTTCGAGAAGCAGCACGCCAGGCTGCCGCATGAGATATGTGCGGAAGAACTGGGGGCGGGCATGCGCTGCGGCGTGCTCTCGGGCCCCAGCTTTGCCGAAGAAGTTGCGCGCGGCCTGCCTACCGCGGTCACGCTGGCCTCGTCCGATGCCGGATTCGCGCGCGCTGCCGCCCAGCAGCTGCACAGCACGACGCTGCGCATCTATTCCAGCGACGATGTGGTCGGCGTCGAAGTCGCGGGCGCGGTGAAAAACGTGATGGCGATCGCCGCCGGCATCTGCGATGGCCTGAGCCTGGGCCTGAACGCGCGCGCGGCGCTGATTACCCGCGGCCTTGCGGAAATCACGCGGTTGGGCGTCAGTCTTGGCGGCCGTCCGGAAACGTTCATGGGGCTTGCCGGCGTGGGTGACCTGATCCTGACCTGCACCGGCGATCTGTCGCGCAATCGCCGCGTGGGGCTCAAGCTGGCGCAGGGCGTGCCGCTTGCGGACATTCTGGCCGGCCTGGGGCACACTGCGGAGGGCGTTTATTCCGCGCGTGAAGTTGCGCGACTCGCCACGGAACTCAAGATCGAGATGCCGATCACGCACGCCGTCTGCCGCGTGCTTGACGATCACGCTGCGGCCGGCGCCGCGGTCAGGGATCTGCTGCAACGCGAGCCGAAAGCCGAATATTGAAAGACCGTTTAAAGTCTGAAGTTCCAGGTCTAAAGCGTGAATGTCGGCAAAGAATTGCCGACCTACTGCTACTAAAGTTCGGCACACAACCTTGGACGTCAGATTTGAAACCTTGGACCCGGCGCTAGACGTCATGCCGGAAGCCGAGTTGCCGCCACGCTTCGTAAACGACGACAGCGACCGCGTTTGAGAGATTGAGGCTGCGGCTTTGCTCGCGCATCGGCAGCCGGATGCGCTGCGCGGCCGGAAAAGTATCGAGCACCTCGGACGGCAGGCCGCGGGTTTCGGGGCCGAATACGAATACGTCGTTCCCGAGATAGCGTGGCTCGTCATGGCGCTGCGCGCCTCGCGTGGTCACGGCAAACATCCGGCGCCCGCTGAAAAAATTGCGGCAGGCGGCCCAATCCACGTGCAATTTGACATCGGCGAACTGGTGATAATCGAGACCGGCGCGCTGCAATTGCTTGTCGCGAAGCGAAAAGCCCAGCGGCTTGACCAGATGCAGCCGGCTGCCGCTGTTGGCGCAGAGGCGGATTGCATTGCCGGTATTGGGCGGGATTTCGGGTTCGTACAGCACGACGTCAAACATGGCTAAGCTTGTGTTTTTATTGAAAAAAAGCTATTGTCCCAAATCAAGGGAATGCACGGTACCATGATATGCGACATGAAATGGGGTTGAAACATGGCCCGGCCTGAAAAAGTCCGCTTGGGTGAAATTCTCGTGGGGCAGAAGCTCGTTACGGAGGAGCAGCTGAAGCTCGCTCTCGATGAGCAGAAGCGCAGCGGTCGCCGGCTCGGTCGCTTGTTCATTGAGAAAGGCTTTGTTACCGAGGAGCAGATTGCAGAAGCGCTTTCGCGCCAGCTCAAAATTCCTTATATCAACCTCAAGCACTTCAATGTCAAGCCCGATTTGATGCAGATGCTGCCCGAGGCCCGGGCGCGGCGCTTCCGCGCCATTGTGCTGGACGATGACGGCCAGTCCGTGAAGATCGGCATGACCGATCCGACCGATCTCAACGCCTACGATCAGATCGCGCGCCTGCTCAAGCGCGAGATCGATGTATGGGTGGTCACCGAAAGCCAGCTGCTGGCGACCATTGACCGGTTTTATCGCCGCACCGATCAGATCACCGACCTTGCGCAGGAGCTGGAGGCCGAGTTCTCCGATGTGGCGGTCGATTTTGGGGCGCTGGCGACGACACCCGGGCTCGAGGAAGCGCCGGTGGTCAAGCTGCTGCAGACCGTGTTCGAGGACGCTATCCAGGTGCGTGCCTCCGACATTCACATCGAGCCGCAGGAGCGCCGGCTGCACATACGATTCCGCATCGATGGTGTGCTGCATTTGCAGACCGAGGCCGACATCAAGATTGCCCCGGCCCTGGTGCTGCGTCTGAAGCTCATGGCAGGTCTCGACATATCGGAGAAGCGCCTGCCTCAGGACGGTCGCTTCAACGTGAAAGTGCGCCAGACCCAGATTGATGTGCGGGTATCCACCATGCCCACCCAGTATGGCGAGTCGGTGGTGATGCGTTTGCTCAATCAGGCCTCGGGCATCCTGGGGCTGGACCGGCTAGGATTCCCCCCGGAGATGCTGGCGCGGATACGCAACGTCATTGCCCGCCCGAGCGGCATGGTGCTCGTGACCGGGCCGACCGGCAGCGGAAAAACCACCACTCTTTACGCGGTATTGTCGGAGCTCAACTCCGTGGAATCCAAGATCATCACCGTGGAAGACCCGGTGGAGTATCGCTTGCCGGGCATCAACCAGGTGCAGGTGCACGAGAAAATCGGGCTTACTTTCGACCGGGTTCTGCGCTCGGCCCTGCGCCAGGATCCCGACACCATACTGGTGGGCGAAATGCGCGATCAGGACACGGTGGAAACGGGCCTGAGAGCGGCATTGACCGGCCACTTGGTGCTCTCCACCCTGCACACCAACGATGCGGTGAGTACCCCGATGCGGCTTTTGGATATGGGGGCGCCTCGTTACATGGTGGCTTTGTCGCTACATATGGTGATTGCGCAGCGGCTGGTGCGGGTGGTTTGTGAAAGCTGTGCCGGGCCCTACACGCTCCTGCCCAATGAGCACGCATGGCTGAAGTATGAACTCGGGGACAGTGTCGACAGCTTTTCCTATGTCCGTGGAAAAGGATGCTCTCATTGCAACGGTACCGGATATCTCGGCCGCACCGGAGTCTATGAAATGCTGGAAATGACCAAACCGGTAGTGGAGGCGGCGGGCCAGCCTGATCCCAACCTGTTTATCGAGGCGGGACGCAAGCAAATGAACGGCAAGACGCTGCGCCATCACGCGGCTCAACTTGTGGCGCAAGGCAAGACCACGGTATACGAGGCGATGCGGGTTTCGAGCCAGTTCGAGGACTAAAGGGCCATGGCGCTTTTTGCCTACAAAGGACGGGACGCCCAGGGTGCGCTTGTGCGCGGCATGATGGAGGGCGCCGACAGCTCGGCGGTGGCGGGCCAGCTGTCCAGCATGGGCGTTATCCCGATAGAAATCAGCGCTTCTTCTGCGTCGGGCGCCCAGGGGTGGGGTGGCGTGCTGACCCGCCTGAAGCGGGAAAAAGTGACGAACTTGGACATCCTGTTGTTCAGTCGTCAGATGCATACCCTGTTAAAAGCGGGCGTGCCCATGGCGCGGGCGCTGGCGGGTCTGCAGGAATCCGCCACCAACGAGGAGTTCAAGGCGATTCTGGGCAGGGTGCGGGAGGGCTTGGAGAGCGGCCGCGATCTTTCCGCCTCGCTGCAGCGCGAGGCACCGGTTTTTTCGCCTTTTTTCATCAGCATGGTGCGGACCGGCGAGATGACCGGGAAACTGGAAGAAATTTTTCTGGAGCTTTTCAACCACCTCGAATTTGAAAATTTCATTCGTGACCAGATACGTTCCGCTCTGCGTTACCCTACTTTCGTTGTTGTGGCCATGGCGATCGCGCTGGTGGTGGTCAGCGTGTTCGTGATCCCGGTTTTTGCCAAAGTTTTCACGGGGTTTGGCAAAGAGTTGCCGTTCATGACCAAAATCATTATCGGCTATTCCAATTTCATGGTGGCGGCGTGGCCCCTCATGCTGGGAGCGCTGGTCATTGCGGTGACCGCTTTCCGCGCGTTTGTGAAGACGTCTGATGGGAAATATCGGTGGGACAGGCTCAGGCTGCGCATCCCGATCGCCGGCAAGATCGTGTTGAAGGCGACCATGGCGCGCTTTGCCCGCAGTTTCGCGCTGGCTTATCGCAGCGGCGTTCCCGTGATACAGGCGTTGAGTCTGGTGGCGCAGGTGGTCGACAACGATTTCATCGCCCGGCGAGTGGAAAAGATGCGGCAGGGGGTAGAGCGCGGCGAGAGCGTTTTGCGAACTTCGATTGAGTCGGGCATTTTTACTCCGTTGGTGCTGCAGATGATTGCGGTGGGCGAAGAGTCGGGAGCGCTCGACGACCTGATGCAGGAAGTCGCGGAAATGTACCAGCGTGATGTCGAATATGAGCTGAAGACATTAGGCGCCCAGGTTGAGCCGATCCTGATCATGGGGCTCGGCGTCATGGTTCTGATCCTGGCGCTGGGGGTCTTCCTGCCGATGTGGGATTTGGGCAGGGCGGCATTGCATTAATCATCTTGCGGCGGCGCCATGTGCGGGACGGCAGCGCGATGGAAAGCTAAGCGGTCAGCGGGCCCCGCCTTCCTGGAACTGGCCCTGGACATGGTCTGTCGAACTTCAGACACAACGGCGCGGTGGAGCGCTACAATGCCCCGTGGCGTGTCGAAAAACCGGCTTCCCGGGCGCCAACATCCTTGGCGGCCCGTCGGGCGATCCCGCTCAGGCCGGCCGCCTGATCATGCGAATCGGTGTTCAAGCAACCGGCACCGTCCGTGCAAGAAAATGGAGATCAGATGAAAAAGCCCCAGTCAGGTTTTACCTTGCTGGAACTGGTGACAGTTATTTTGCTCGTCGGGATACTCGCCGCGGTGGCGACAGCGAAGTATGTGGACTTCAGGAGCGATGCGACTCAGGCGGCATTAAAAGGGCTGGCGGCGCAACTGAACGCGGCGATGGAGCTCAACAAGAACGCGCGCCTGATGAACATGACCTACGCCGTGACCATCAACAACTGCTCGCAGGCGGGCGTGCTGTTGAGCGGCGGGTTGCCGACCGGGTATACGCTCGCGGCGCTTCCCCTGACCACCCCGTTTCAGACAGGGATATGCACGGTATCGGCGGTTCCGCCCGATACCCAGACCGCAACTTTTATCGGCTACGGGATCAGCTCGTAGTCCAAGTGCGTGGCACGCGTTCCTTCCCTTGATCGGAAACGAGGGGCGCCAAACCACACCACCCCCGCGTTTCGCGCGCCCCCTCCTCTTGAGAGGAGTGAGTAAGAAGGGGTCAGTTGACGGATCTGCCAGCGGGGCGCGAGCCGCCGCGCCCGCCGTCAACCCCGCTTACGAGCAGTCGCTGACCACGACCGTATAGACAGGCGCGGTCGTCGAGTCCGCCGCCTTTGTGTAGCCCACTTCGCACTTCGCCTTATCCTGCGCCTTGGTGTGCTGGATGACGCCGTCGGGATATGTGCTGTCGGTTCCGACCGCAACATCCGGAGTCAGGTTCAAGGCCTTTGCGAGTTCAGTGGCATCCTTGGCAAAACCGTAGTGGAGTGCAATGGGAACGGTGGTGCCTGTGCCGTCTCCTTTGGGATAATTGATGGACGGGCTGGCGCCGGAAGACAGTGCCACGATATTGGCGATAGACGCCTTCGCAAAGATCGAGTCGTTTGCCTGTTTCATCGCACCTGCCGTGCTTTTTATCACTCCTCCGCGGGCATCCGCGCCCAGACTCACGAGTCTTGGCACCGCCACCGCGGCCAGGATACCTACGATGGTGATCGTGACCACCAATTCAGTTAACGTAAAACCGGCTTCATTGGATTTCATTTTCCACCCCGCTCCCAGTGATTAAGGCCGCAGCCCGATCTATTCCCAGACGCCGCTTGCCTCCGTCTTCGACTGGCGTGGCATGTTGGCGGGAAAGCCCCGCTAACATGCCGTGCCGTCAAACCGGCTTACGAACAATCGGTGACTACGGTGATGAGGATGGGCGCCGTATTGGAATTGGCGGCTTTCGTGTATCCCACTTCACACTTTGTTGGAAATTGCGCTTTGGTGTGCTGGATAGCAGAGTCAGGAGCGACTGCTTGACCTGCCGTAAGGCCCGAATTGTACTTGAATAGCTCCGTGTCGGTGAGCGCTACTACAGCAGAATCGTTGCCAACCACAAGATCAGGGTTTTGGACCATGGCGTTGTACAACTGTGTGGCATTGGCGGCATACCCATAGTGGGTGTTAATGGACACAAAACCACCCTTTCCGTCGGGGATCTGTACAATTGCCAAGCTATTGCCGGAAGACAGACCCGTGATGTTAGCGCTTGCCGCTTTCGAAAAAATCGTGTCATTGGCCTGCTTCATCGCGCTAGCCGTGTTTTTTATCACCCCCGCCCGCGCATCCGCGCCCAGGTTTGCAAATCTGGGTATGGCTATGGCCGCCAGAACGCCCACAATAGTGACGGTCGTCACCAATTCCACCAACGTAAAACCCGATTGTTTCTTTTCCATTTTAGTCCTCCATAACCCCATGAGGCCGCAGCCCCAAAAAGGCAAAGCCGCAACTCTGCCCGTCTACCGCAACGTGGAAAGCTAGGCGCGTAATACCTGTTTGTCAAGCTTTTTTGTGTATAAGGCACTGATTTGTCAACAGCGCTGTCCGGCAGGCTTCAGGACGAGACTGCCAAGTCAGCGCCCCGGTCTGTGCCTTCGAGCGCTACTATAGTGATAACTCTTTGAATCATTGACGTTGTTTTGAGCGCCGTGGCTCAGAGCACAATGAGGTCCTCGACATGGCAGCGCGTTGTTGGCGTATCGCCAGGTAAATAGCCCATATTGAACCGAGGGAAAGTTTTCGTCTCCGACGCTTTAATCGTCTCATAGAGAATGCTTCTATTTTTGACCGGGACGATCCCGCTATCGAGTATATGTTCGCACACAATAACGAGATCCTTGACGTCGCGCGCGCCGGTATTGGTCAGGGTAATGTCTATGAACATTACGCTGCCGGGTTTGCCCTTCGTCCAGCTGAAACTGAAATCCAGATTGCTGATGGCTTCGGCTTTAGCCTCTGCCGCCGGGTCTGATTTCGGGGGCGGGGCATTCCCGCCCGGCCCGCCGTAACGATGGAAGGTGATCAATCCGAACACGATCAGCAGGGCGCCCAATGCCAGCGCTACTTGGGAGACGGGTTCTCTTACTCTTGCCCCGCATCTCGGGCAGGTTACGGTTTCCGCACGGACTTCCAGCCAGCATTTCTTGCATCTCACGAGCGCCAAATTGTTCTCCTGATCAGTGGCGGCGATCACGGCCGAAAAAAATGCCGGCCTTACTTATCGACTTTTTGGGGCACTTGATCAAGGATAGAATAAGTCTACTGCATGAACCACTCCCGTTTCCCGAGTCAACCCATAAGCCGGCTCCCGGCCTGCCTTGACCTGATTGCCGTCGCCCGGAGGGGATTGATAGACTTGGATCGCCGGGCCGGGAGCCTTGCATGACCGGGGATGCAATGTGCTATCCTTTTGACTTGGCGGCAAAACCCGACCGGCAGCGATGGGCC
The DNA here is from genome assembly GCA_019746155.1 of Burkholderiales bacterium. GTDB lineage: Bacteria > Pseudomonadota > Gammaproteobacteria > Burkholderiales > SG8-41 > CAKKQX01. The sequence goes on along the minus strand of JAIESJ010000129.1, from coordinate 5,275 downwards.
AACTCTTGATTTGGGGAGGAGCAGGATGAGTGCAGGCTTGGGCTTTGTGGGCGAAATCCTCAGAAGCAGCTTTGTTGTGCTGCTGCTATTGGGCTGCGCTCTGAGCTTCATATACGGCGTGTGGATGCTGCTTCAGCCCGACCAGGCATTGCGCTTCAATCAGCGCATCAGTGCATGGGTGTCAACCGAGGGCGTTTCAAAAGTGCTGGATAGACCCCATTCTACCGAGCGCTATATTTACCGTTATCACCGTATTTATGGCGCCTTGTTGCTGGCAGGTGGGCTCTTCACGCTTTACGTGATGTCAGGCGGCCGCTGGGGCCGCGATATGACGGCGGTGTTCAGCCTGAGCGAATGGTCGTGGTTGGTGAGAGACGTCGCAACGTTGCTCATGGTCATGGCCGGTTTCTTGGCGACGGCGCTCGGGATCATCATGGTGATCAGGCCAAGCCTTTTGCGCGGCGTCGAAGCGCGGCTCAATCGCTGGATCGCCACTGAAAACAACCTGAAGCCGCTGGATAGCGTGTATTATGCCCCCGACCAATTTGCTTGGCGGCATGCCCGCCCGCTCGCGGCGTTAATCGTGATTGGCAGTCTCTATGTTCTGGTTGCTCTGATTCCTTTGCTGCGGACGCTGTTTTAGTCGACCGCATCGGGCTTAGGACGCAACGAACGTGGCAATGCCATGTTTTTATTGTGGAAATCACTTTTTCATCGGGAAATATTGCCTTTTCTTTAAATGTATGGTAATACTCGAACGAATCGGAGAAGTTGGGTTCATCAAGTAAAGTAGCGGTGGTTTTTGTAACGGCAGTTGTTTGTAATGAAGAATGACGCGAAGCCTCTTGGATAGGCCTTGCGTTTTGCCACTGACGGTCAGTAAAGAGGCTGCGGCCTCTGGTCTGACGGGGCTGCGGCCCCTTACGATAGAAGGAGTAACAGATGAAAAAGAATCAACAGTCGGGTTTTACCTTGATTGAGTTGGTGATGGTGATTGTCATTTTAGGCATCCTGGCGGCGGTGGCAGTGCCCAGGTTTCTCGACGTCCGGAATGATGCAGCGCAGGCGGCTACAAACGGCGTGGCGGCGAGCTTGGGGGCAGCTGCGGCGATGAACAAAGCGGCCAAATTGATAGGGACGAATTTTGTGGTCGTCACTAACTGCTCGGGATACTCGGCACTGATAGACGGGTTTCCGACGGGGTATACGATTACATCAACCGCTTTAACTACTGCTGCGAACCCTCCGTCGGCCGCTTGCACGGTGACGGGACCGCAGACCACGACGGCGACGTTCATCGGTTACGGCGTTAGCAGTTAACACAGCGGCGTTTCGGAGAAAAACCGCCCAGGCAGCAGACTGCCTGGGCGGTTCTTTTATGGCTGGCATGGGCAAGCCGCAGCGCTGTGAAGCAGCCGTTACGGATATCGTATGAGTTTCTTTGGGCTCACTTCCCGCAAGCGCGTCGATCAATGCGCGAAGAATCTGGCCCGTGAATTTTCCCAATGGTGTCCGCTGTCAGAGCCGGCCAAGGGAGGGCGGTACTCCGAAAAGAAGGTCGAGGGCGCTTTGGCGGAGATTTACAGGCAGGCCAAGGCTTTTCGCCAGGAAAACCGTCTCGGCGTCCTCAACAGAGCGCGCTTCGCCAAGGTTTTTCAGGACGAATTGGCCGGTCTTGGATATCCTCCCGAGTTGTTTACCAAAGTGACGACTGCTTTGGTGATTAACGCATTGGCCGGCGATTGATTCGCCGCATGGCTTAAAGATCGATGGGTGTGTTGTTCAGACCATTATCCGGCCGCTTCATCCTCCTTCCTCTTCTATACCGTTGGCTCGGCAGCATCCTTGAGAAACGGGGCCACGCAGCCCTGGCCCAGTCCTGCTATCAGGAGGCGGGACGCCTAGATCCCCGCGATGCCCGGTCCGCTTTCGTTTTGGGCAGACTGTTGTTGAGCCAAGGCAAGGCCGACGAGGCCGCGCAGGCATTCAGAGTGGCCCTCGAAGCCAGGCCCGATTACCCCGAGGCCCACAATAACCTCGGCGTCGCCTTGGCCCAGCAGGAGCAGTCAGATGCGGCGGCAGAATGCTACCGCGCCGCGCTGCGGCTAAAGCCGGATTATGCCGCTGCCCACAATAACCTGGGCAATGTGTACCTGGTCCATGGGCGGCTGGCAGAGGCCGAGGCGAGCTACCGCACCGCGCTGCGCTGTGACAGACAGTATGTCGAAGCCCATAACAATCTGGGGCTGGCACTGCTCGAACAGGGTCGTTACAAGGAGGCCGAACAGTCAATACGCGAGGCCCTGCGGCTACGGCCGGATTTCGCTGGTGCATTAAACAATCTGGGCAGCGCGCTGCAGCACCAGGAAAACCTCGAGGAGGCGGTGGCCTGCTTTCAGGAGGCATTGCGTTTGCAACCTGATCTGGGGGAAGCGCATATCAATTTGGCCCTCATCCTGGGCGACATCGACCAACTCGCGGGCGCGGTTGATTATTACCGGAACAAACTGAAATTCAATCCCGATTCGGTCGAAGCCCATTTCAGGCTGGGAATGGGGTTGCAAGCCCAGGGCAAGCTGCGCGAAGCGAAGGAGCATTTCGAGGCGATATTAAAGCTGCGGCCGCAGTCTCCCGAAGCGCATGCCAATATCGGAGCAGTCGCGTTGCGTGAAGGCAATCTGGATGGGGCCTTGACCTCTTTGCGGGAAGCGCTTGCCGAGTCGCCGGCGTTTGGCGGTGCCCATTACAATTACTTTTTTTGCCTCAACTACAGCGCTGATTATGAGCCTGCCGAGATCTTCGCCGAGCACACCCGGTGGGCCCGGGAGCATGCCGATCCCCTGCGCAACGAGGCCGCGCCATTTGCCAATTCTCGCCAGAAGGACAGGAAGCTGCGCGTGGGTTACGTGTCGCCCGACTTTCGCGCACACTCGGTGTCGTATTTCATCGAACCGGTGATCCGGCATCATGACCGTGATAAAATCAAAGTTTTTTGCTATTCAAATCTGATCAGACCCGATCACGTCACAGCCCGCATCCAGGCGCAGGCGGATGTGTGGCGGGACATACACCTCAAGACCGCCAAGCAGGTATGCGAGCAAATCCGGGAAGATGAAATCGACATACTGGTAGATCTTGCCGGGCACACCGGGAGAAACCGGCTGCTGGTCTTTGCCCACAAGCCCGCACCCATCCAGGTGACCTACGTGGGATATCCCAATACCACCGGGCTTGCCGCCATGGACTACCGGATCACGGACGCCTACGCCGACCCGCCGGGCCTGACCGAACAGTACCACACCGAAACGCTCGTGCGGTTGCCGCACTCGTTTCTGGTTTATGCGCCGCCACCAGACAGTCCGGAGGTTGCCGCACTGCCGGTATTGCGCAAGGGGCATATTACCTTCGGCAGCTTCAACAATGCCGCTAAAGTGGTCCGCAACGTCATCGCCCTGTGGTCGAGAATTCTCCATGCCGTGCCGGGAAGCAGGCTGATGCTGAAGAATTTTGCGTTTGCCAGCGCTGATGCCAGAGAGCGCTTCACGGAGCTGTTCTCGCAGAACGGGATTCCGGCTGAACGCATTGACCTGCTCGATTTCTTGCCCACGGTATCGAGCCACCTTGAGCTTTACCACGAAATAGACATCGCCCTTGATCCGTTCCCGTACAATGGGACCACCACCACCTGCGAAGCGTTATGGATGGGCGTGCCGGTCGTCGCATTGGCCGGCAGAGTCCACGCCGGCCGCGTCGGCGTAAGCCTCTTGTCCAATGCCGGCCTTACCGACCTGATTGCGGACAGCGAAGCATCCTATATGCAGATCGCCGTCGGGCTTGCCAGTGACCCGGAGCGGCTCGCGCAACTGCGAGTATCATTGCGCGAGAGGTTGAGGAATTCCCCTCTCACTGATGCTGCAGGGCTGACTCATGCCCTGGAGACGGAGTACGTAAGGATGTGGCGGAAATGGTGCGATGAGCCTCGCGAGCCAATTGCAATCCCGGGTGAAAATGAAATCGCGGATTCATCCCTGAAGCGCGATGCGGTTCAAGGGATGAGTCTCTCAAAGAGGCAGACCTGCGCTTGAAAACTGAGTGGAATATTCTCGTTCGTCGAGTTTGGCTGTAAAGTATGGAAATGTACGCAGTCCACCGTTTGCGATCGAGGCACAACGCCGGCTTCAGCCTGATCGAGTTGATCATGTTGCTGGTAACCATGGGAATTTTGGCGCTAGTGCTTACCCCTTTGTTTGAACGCAAGCCGTTTTATGAGAAGGGTTTTTATGACGAGGTGGCCGCGGCTGCACGGTACGCGAGGACGCTTGCGGTCACCAGCGGCTGCGAAGTGCAGCTGTCGATTTCATCCAATGCCTATGTGCTGAACCAGCGGGCGACGGACTGCACCACCGGCGCTTTTACCAAGAATGTGATTCACCCCGGCGGCAGGGCCGCCACCTTCAGTGGCAGCGCCCCGGCGGAGATTACGCTTGCCATGACCAATAATCCGGTAGTGTTCAAGGCCTTGGGCAACACTGCCGATCAAATCGACCGGACGGTGACGGTGGGCTCGAAGTCGTTCACGATCATCGGCGCCACGGGGTTTGTGCAGGCACCATGACGATCCGAACCATCCCTGCGGGTCGGCACGGCTTCAGCCTGATCGAACTGATCGTCGCCATCGTGATCATCGGCACCGCCGTGATCGGTATCATGTCCGTGATGAACTTTCTCGCTGCGCGCAGCGCCGATCCGGCGATACAGGAGCAGGCCCTGCTGATCGGCGAGGCTTATCTGGAGGAAATTCTGTTGAAACCGTTTCTGGACCCCACACCCAAGCCCGAGGTAACAAATGTCTGTCCTCCACCGGAAGCGGGGGGGCGAAGTGTTTATGACAATGTGTGCGATTACAATGGGCTGGTGAACGTCGGCGCGCGCGACCAGTTCAATACGCCAATCAGCGGCCTGGAGGGGTACACTATATCAGTGACGGTGACGGGCGATGCTACGGTTACGCTTGGCCCTGCAACCAACCAGATTGTGAATGACGGCGGCTCGAATCCATTCGTGCGCGTGCTGAGGGTGGATGTGCGCGTGCAGGGGCCGCTGGGACAGAATGTCACTTTGACGGGCTATCGTACCAATTTCAACTGCAACGTGAGCAAGGATAAGGCATGCTTGCCGCTGTAGCAATGCGCTCATCCATCGCTCGCCGCCGCAGCGGCTTTACCCTGCTTGAGCTAATCGTCACGATCGTCATTACGGGTATTGTCGCGAGCAT
>JAIESJ010000272.1 GCA_019746155.1 Burkholderiales bacterium | reverse complement strand
CGAGGAAATGCTCGAGATGGCGAGCCTCGGCTCCAAGGTGCTGCAGATCCACTCGGTCGAGTTCGCCGGCAAGTACAAGGTCAAGCTGCGCGTGCTATCGAGCTTCGAGGAAGAGGGCGAAGGCACGCTGATCACTTTTGAGGAAGACGAGAACATGGAACAGGCGATTATTTCGGGAATCGCGTTCAACCGCGACGAAGCAAAAATCACCATACTCGGCGTGCCGGACCGCCCGGGCATCGCCTACCAGATTCTCGGCCCGGTCGGCGACGCCAACATCGACGTCGACATGATCGTGCAGAACGTCGGCCATGACGGACTGAACGATTACCAGAAGACGCTGCAGGTGCTCAAACCCATAATTGAGCACATCAAGGCGCGCGGTGTGGTAAGTGGGGACAAGATTGCCAAGGTTTCGGTGGTCGGTGTCGGCATGCGCTCGCACGCCGGTATTGCCAGCACCATGTTCCGCACGCTGGCGGAGGAGGGCATCAATATCGAAATGATTTCCACATCGGAAATCAAGATTTCCGTCGTCATCGACGAGAAATATATGGAACTCGCGGTGCGCGTGCTGCACAAGGCATTCAATCTTGATCAGCCCGCGCAATGAGGGGAACGTTCCGGCTGTGATATCCTAGCGGTCGGCCCGGCAAGATAAATCGATGCGGTGAAATCGATAAAACGGTAATCGGAGAGATGGCCGAGTGGTCACGGCACAGCCGTCGTAAAATGTGGCGCTGAGCGCCTGCGACCACTTGGTGACGCGGTTAAGATAATTGATGCGGTGAAATTGGTAAAACAGTAATCGGAGAGATGGCCGAGTGGTCGAAGGCGCTCCCCTGCTAAGGGAGTATAGGCTCAAAAGGCTTATCGAGGGTTCGAATCCCTCTCTCTCCGCCAAATGAAAATGGCTCCATTGGGGGCCATTTTCATTTTGGCGTGACGGGAAGGTGCGCAGACTCCTCCGGCCCGATCATGGCATGTTGGCCAAATGGGGAGTAAGGTATGGACGGGAAAACGGGGGAAGTATGGCAGCCGAAGTAAAGAGAAGATTCTGCAGCACCGGAAGTCACTGGGCTACGGGGGAGTTCCGGAAAATCGGAACTACCCGATGGATTTGTTTGCCGTGCTATAGCCGCAGAAAGTCGGAACTGCGCAATCTCGCCAAGAATAAAAAACTGGCGGCCAGGGCGGGTTCGAAGAAGTAAGTCGCAAGACGTTTTGACAAGTCAGAGAACAAGCCGGTTTTACCGCATTACATAACGCCCTCAGTCTTTGATATAATCCGCCCTTCAATGCGCCCGTAGCTCAGTTGGATAGAGTACCTGGCTACGAACCAGGGGGTCGTGGGTTCAAATCCTGCCGGGCGCGCCAGTATTCTTCAAAGGCCTGCATCGCCGCAGGCCTTTGTTTTTGTCATGGCGGGCAAAACGCTTAAACTTCTGTTTTCAGATTTTTATTTGATGCGCGGTCCGGAGAGCCAACGAGCATGTCAGCAGAGTTGAAACCGGGTTTGAGGGGTTCTACCGAGATCGTGGTCGGCACGCGCGACACCGCGCCGCACGTCGGCAGCGGCAAGATCAAGGTGCTGGCGACCCCGGTGATGGTCAACCTGATGGAGGCGGCGGCATTGAACGCCGTCGAGGGCCTGCTGCCCGAAGGGCACCAGACGGTAGGAATCCGGCTGGAAATCAGCCATGTTGCGGCGACCCCCGTGGGCATGCGCGTGCGGGCGCATGCCGAGTTGATCAAGGTCGATGGGCGGAAACTGACTTTTCGCGTATTCGCCGAAGACGAAAAGGAACCGATAGGCGAGGGCGTGCACGAACGCATCATCGTCAATGTGGCGCGCTTCGACAGGCGTACCCGGGAGAAAGCAAGCCGCGCCGGGATAGGTTATTAATATATTGTTTTTATTGAACTTTTTACCGATGTCGGCTCATGGCTCACGGGGCGGAGCAGGGCGCTCCCGCCGGGCATGCTCGATTACCACATATTCCCCCTCGAACGTCTCCCGCGCCGCTGCAGCGCGCAGCTTGCGCGTGAGCCACCACCAGCGCAGACCGATGATCGCGGCGAGCATCGCACCGGCGATCAGCGCCATGGTCAGAAAGAAGAAAGCCAGCGCGGCGATTGCCGCAGCCAGCAGGAATAAAATAACCCGCTGCAGCCAGCTCTGTCCGTTCGCCGTGAAAAACAGAACGCGGGGGTCTTTGTCGTGGGCCATGATAAATAAGTCCGCGCGCTGCGGACAATAGTTCCCCGCAGCCTAACTAATAATCGGGATTGTAACTTTTGATGATGACGCCGCCCGATTTCTCGTCGGGCTCGAGCGTGAGCAGTTTGCGCGCTTCGGCTTCGTCGAGCAGCTTGCCGAAGGAGCGGAAGCCGTAATAGGCCTCGTTGAAGCCCGGCTGACGGCGCTTGAGCGCTTGCTTGACCATCGAGCCCCAGATTTTCTCTTCCGCGCCGCGCTCGGCAAACAACGCCTCCACGGTTTCCATCACGAGGTCCAGCGCTTCCTGCTTCTTGTCGCCTTCCTGGGAGACGGTTTTGGCGGCGGCACCGGAGGGCGCACGGACGGGGGTTTTCTTTTTGCTCTGCTTCTTCGCTTTTTCGCGCACCAGGTCGTCGTAGTAGATGAATTCGTCGCAGTTGGCGATCAGCAGGTCGGAAGTGGATTTCTTGACGCCGACGCCGATCACGATCTTGTTGTTCTCGCGCAGCTTGCTCACCAAGGGCGAAAAGTCGGAATCGCCGCTGATGACGACGAAGGTGTCGACGTGGGATTTGGTGTAGCAGAGGTCGAGCGCGTCCACCACCATGCGGATGTCGGCGGAATTCTTTCCCGACTGGCGGATGTGGGGAATTTCGATCAGTTCGAATGCGGCTTCGTGCATCGCCGCCTTGAAAGTCTTGTAACGCTCCCAGTCGCAGTACGCCTTCTTGACGACGATGTTGCCTTTGAGCAGCAGCCGTTCCAGCACTTTCTTGATGTCGAATTCCGCGTATTTCGCCTCGCGCACGCCCAGCGCGACGTTCTCGAAATCGCAGAACAGCGCCATGTTTTTCGTGTCCTGCTGTGCAGTCATTGCATGCTCCATTTTCCGGAATTCCGCGGATTGTGAGGCTTGGCGGCCAATTTGTCGATGTCATGTCCCGAGGCCGGGCGGTGCGCCCGGCGCGCGGTTTCAGGCGGCCGCCGGGGCGGCGCGGCCTGGCCTTTTTGTTTTTGTGGAGTGTTCAGGTCGTGCTGTGTGATAATGGCGGCGCGCAGCTCAAACCATGACACGGCAATCCAGGAACATGGCCGTGCTGTTCGCTGACATCAGCGACAGCACTAGCCTTTATCAGGGACTCGGGGACGCTACCGCACGCAATATCATCAACGCCTGTCTATCGGCGATCATCGGCGTGCTGCCGCGATACGACGGGCAGCTGGTGAAGACGATAGGCGACGAGGTGATGTGCGTGTTTCCCAGCGCCGATCAGGCGGTGCTGGCGGCAAGCGAGATGCAATCACTGGTGGCATCGAGCAAGCCCGGCAATTACCCCGTGATGATCCATATCGGCCTGCATTATGGCCCGGTGTTGGTCGAGGACGGCGATGTATTCGGCGACACCGTCAATGCCGCGGCCTATCTGACGGCGGTGGCAACGGCCGATCAGATCCTGACCACCGAAGCGACCGAGAGCTGCCTGTCGGCGGCATTCAAGGCATGCGTGCGCCCGATCTTCCACGCGATACTGAAGGGTAACGCGGAGGAATCAAGGGTCTACCAGGTGTTGTGGCGCGCCGAGAATCTCGACCTTACCGACGTCAATCTGCAATCGAACAAGATGATCCCGGGCGACACCGGCAGCCTCCTCGTGGCGCTTGACGAGGAGCGGCTACGCATCGATCAGTGGCATACCGATATCGTGATCGGCCGCGGCAAGGATTGCGATCTGGTGGTGACCGACAAGTTCGCCTCGCGCCAGCACCTCACCATCAAGCTGATGCGGACCAACTTTTATCTCATTGACCACAGCATCAACGGCACTTTCGTTTCGCTGGAAAGCGGCGAGGAGGTGCACGTGCTGCGGGGCGAGCTGCTGCTCGACGGCTCGGGTCAGATCTGCATCGGCAGGAGCCGCGTCGAGCGGCCGGCTGAAATCATCACTTTCACGCGCGACCGGCGCTCGATGTACCGGGTTTAAACCCCAACAATCTTTAACCGCAGGGGATTCTTTCCTTTACGCTTTTCCGTCGGCCAGCAGGCGGATCACTTCGGCTCCGCTGCGGCCGTCCAGGGCCGTGAAAACATTGTGGCCGCTCTCCTTGATGCGTGCCGCAATCGCCTGGCCCATGTCTCCGGGACTGACGATTCCGACGTTTCCGATTCGCATGCCGCCGCTCCCTTTTTATACGCGCTGCATGAAGATGTTTACGATAAAATACACGCTTCACGCCCCGCCCAACAAGAAGATTTTTCTTTTCCCCAATTGATGTGCGTTGACCTCGCCGCCGTCATGTGCTGCTCCGGCCCTGCACCTGGCCCCGCGATCCTTTTCCGTTTCCCGCTCGTGCCGGAGTAGGGCGCTCGCATGGCCGTCTATCTGATTATTCTGGTCACGGTGCTGACCCATACCAGCTTCAAGGGCAGCAAGGTGCTGATTTCGCTGTACGCGATCGAACTCGGCGCCAACCCGCTGACGATCGGCGTGCTGTTTTCGATGTACTCGATATTTCCGGTATTCCTTTCGGTGTATGCCGGGAAGCTGTCCGATCGCTTCGGCTGCCGGCTGCCGATGCTGTTCGGCGCAAGCGGGCTGCTTGCCGGCCTGTTGCTGCCGTTCCTGCTGCCGCAGCTGGGCACGCTTTATTTTTCCGCGGCGCTGATCGGCATGTGCTATATCTTCTATACGGTTTCGGTGCAGCACCTGATCGGCTCTTCCGGCGAGGGGCGTCAGCGCACCCGCAACTACAGTCTCTTCAGTCTCGCTGTCGGGCTGACCGCGCTGCTGGGCCCGACCACCACCGGTTTTGCGATCGATCTCGTCGGACACCGCGCGACCTATCTGCTGCTCGCGCTGTTTCCGGTGCTGCCGATACTGACGCTGCTGTTTTTGGCGCGGCTGCTGCCCGCGCAGCCATCGCACAGCGGCGCGAAGCCGGAGCAGCACGTGATGGATCTGGTCAGAATCCTGCCGCTGCGGCGCGCGTTGATCACCGCGGGCATCATCGAGACCGGCCTCGAGCTTTTCAACTTCTATTTGCCGATCTATGCGCATTCGGAGGGCTTTTCGGCATCGCAGATCGGCGTCATCATGGGGGCATTCGCTCTGGCGCTCCTGGTGGTACGCGGCGCGATGCCGATGCTGGTCAGGCGCTCCGGCGAGGAGCGGGTGCTGGGCGCTTCGCTGCTGCTGGCGGGGGCGTCCTGCCTGCTGTTCCCGTTCGTGTCAAGCTTCGCGCTGCTGCTCGCGATGTCGTTTGTGCTCGGGCTGGGGCTGGGTTGCGGCAGCCCCTTGTCGATGGTGCTCGCCTACAACCGCTCGCCGCCCGGGCGCGCGGGAGAGGCCATGGGATTGCGCCAGACCGTCAACAAGGCGACCGAAGTGGTGGTGCCGATCATATTCGGCTCGATCGGCACCGCGTTCGGCATGGTTCCGGTGTTCTGGCTCGACGCGCTGATGCTGGCGGGCGGGGCCATCCTCATGCGCAAAGATGCCGCGAAACGCGCAGTGCATGAGACGTGATGCGTCGGGAGAAGGTCTTCAGTCGACCTTGGCGCCCGACACCTTCACGACTTCCGCCCATTTCGCCACTTCTTCGCGCAGCAGCTTCGCGAATTCCTCGGGTGTGTTGCCGACGGGTTCGGCGCCCTGGTCGAGCAGACGCTGCTTGATGTCGGGCGAGCGGGTGGCCTTGATGACGGCGCCGGACAGCGTGCTGACGATGTCGCGCGGCGTATTGGCGGGTGCCAGCACGCCGTACCACACCACGACTTCGCCGCCGATCAGCGCGGTCAGCGACGGGGCGCTGCCTTTGTATGGCACGTGCACGATATCGGTCTTGGTACGCAGCTTGAACAATTCGCCGGAAAGATGCTGGGTGGTGCCGCTGCCTGCGGAAGAGAAGTTGAGCTTGCCGGGTTTGCTCCTAGCCAGCGCGAGCAGTTCTTTCACATTCTTCACCGGGACCGAGGGATGTATCACCAGGATGTTGGGGCTCATCGAGAATACCGAGACCGGCGCGAAATCGCGCAGCGTGTCGAACGGCAGTTTCTTGTAGAGACTCATGTTGATCGCCACAGCCGCGGTGTTGACCAGCAGGGTATAGCCGTCGGGCGGGGATTTCGCGACATGTTCGTTGGCGATATTGGTGCCGGCCCCGGGCCGGTTGTCGACGAGCACCTGCTGGCCGAAATATTCCGAGAGCTTGGACGCGAGCAGACGGGCGTTGATATCGACGCCGCCGCCTGGAGTGAAGCCGACGACCAGCCGGACGGGCCGGGCGGGGTAGCCCTGGGCGTGCGCCGCCGCTGTCGCGGCACTCAGGGCCAGCATGAGCAGAGTGTATGCCATTGTTTTCATTTATTTATCGCCTCGGTCGAGGATGATGTTGTGCGCGAACGCCACGTGAACGCGTAAGGGTAGCGAATTGCACCTCATTAGGCGAGTCCGGGATGCCGTGCGTTCCGCGCCGCTGGGCTGTACCGGTGCTTGACGCCGGCAGGCAGCCGCACATATATGTGACAATTCTGCTCGAGGCATTGCTAGATAAAGGATGTGCATAGTGACATGAATTCCGGACGCAACGTGACGGCAATGCTGGCGCTGATGGCGCTGGCGGCGTGCCCGGAGCCGGGACCGCAGACCTATCAGGGCTACGCCGAGGGCGAGTATGTCAGGGTCGCGCTGCCCTTTGCCGGCCGCCTGGAGCGGTTGCATGTGCAGCGTGGTGCACAGGTGATGGCGGGCGACCCGCTGTTCGCGCTGGAGCGCGAGAACGAGGCCGCGGCGCGGCGTGAGGCCGAAGAGCGGCTGAGAAACGCCGAGGCGCAGCTCGCCAATCTGCAGAAGGGCAGGCGCCCGACCGAAATCGAGGCCATCCGGGCCCAGATCGAGCAGGCCGAGACCGGTCTCAGGCTCTCACAAGCGCAGCTTGGGCGTTCCGAGCAACTGGTTGCGCAAAACTTCATTTCGAAAGAAAGGCTGGATGAAGCGCGTGCCGCCTACGAACGCGATCGCGCCCGGGTCGCGCAGCTCAAGGCCGATCTCGCCACGGCGCGGCTGGCGGCGCGCGCGGACGAGATCAAGGCGGCGCGCGCCGCGGGGGCCGCGGCGCGGGCGACCCTCGAGCAAGCCGACTGGAAACTCGGCCAGAAAGTGGCGGCTGCGCCGGTGGCGGGAGCGGTCGTGGACACATTCTACGTCAAGGGCGAATGGGTGGCGGCGGGCGCGCCGGTCGTCAGCCTGCTGCCGCCGCAAAACATCAAGGTGCGGTTTTTCGTGCCCGAGCCGCAATTGGGCGCGCTGCGCGTCGGGCAAGACGTGGGCATCCATTCCGCCGTCATCGACGTTTCTGGATTGAGCAAGAGTTTTGACGGCAGGCGCGCTGTCGATGATGTGACGATTCGCGTCGAGCGCGGCCATATCTGCGGTTTTCTGGGGCCAAATGGCAGCGGCAAGACCACCACCATACGCATGCTGTGCGGGCTGCTCACGCCCGACAGCGGAAGCGGCACCTGCCTGGGACTGGACATCATCCGCGACGCGGCTGCAATCAAGCATCGCGTCGGCTACATGACGCAGCGCTTCAGTCTCTATGAGGATCTTTCGATCCGGGAAAACCTCGACTTCATCGCGCGTGTCTATGCCGTGCCTGACCGGCGGCGTGCGGTGGAGGCAACGCTCGAGCGGGTCGGACTCGCGCCACGCAGCCGCCAGCTGGCGGGGCAGCTCTCCGGCGGCTGGAAGCAGCGTCTGGCGCTTGCCGCGTGCATGCTGCACGAACCGCAGCTGTTGCTGCTCGACGAGCCGACGGCGGGCGTCGATCCCAAGGCGCGGCGCGAATTCTGGGAGCAGATACACGAGTTGGCGGCAGGCGGCATCACCGTTCTCGTCAGCACGCATTACATGGACGAGGCCGAACGCTGCCATGAGTTGGCGTACATCGTTTACGGCAGGCTGCTCGCCACCGGCACGGCGCAGGAGGTGATCGCGCGCTCCCGGCTGACGACCTGGGCGGTGACCGGCCCGGATCTGATCGCCCTCGCGCTGGAACTCAAATCCCGCCCGGGCGTGGCCATGGTGGTGCCGTTCGGCAATACGCTGCACGTGAGCGGCACGGACGAGGCGGCCCTCGAACACACCGTGGCAGCCTATCGCGGCAGACCGGATCTCGTGTGGCAGCGTTCGAAACCCGGGCTCGAAGACGTGTTCATCAAGATGATGGAGCAGGCGCGGGATAATTTTGCTTGATGATGAGTTCCCGGTATTTCTCATTCGCGCGGTTGTGGGCCGTGATGGTCAAGGAATTCGTGCAGATGCGGCGCGACCGGCTGACGTTCGCAATGATGGTGATGATCCCCATCATGCAGCTGATCCTGTTCGGCTTCGCCATCAATGCCGATCCCAGGGCGCTGCCGACGGCGGTGCTGTCAGCCGACAGCAGTCTGTTTGCCCGCAGCTTCGTGCGCACGCTCGAGAACAGCGGTTATTTCAGGGTCATGGGGCAGATTGCCGGCGAAGCGGAGGCTGAACGCGCGCTGGCGCGGGGCGAAGTGCAGTTCGTGGCGACCCTGCCCGAGAATTTTTCCCGCAAGCTCATGCGCGGCGAGCGGCCGGTGCTGCTGGTCGAAGCCGATGCATCGGACCCGGCCGCGACCAGCAACGCGCTGGCGGCGCTGCAGGCGCTGAATCAGACGGCGCTCGCGCGCGACCTGCAGGGCAGCCTGAGCCACCTGCAGAATCCGTCACCGCCGTTCGAGGTGCGCGTGCATCGGCGCTATAACCCCGAGGGAATCACGCAGTACAACATCGTGCCGGGCCTGATCGGCACCATACTGACGATGACCATGGTGATGATGACGGCCCTGGCGATGACACGCGAGCGCGAGCGCGGCACCATGGAAAACTTGCTCGCCACGCCGGTGCGCCCGATCGAGGTGATGGCGGGCAAGATCGTGCCCTACATCGTCGTCGGCTATGTGCAGGTCACGATCATCCTGCTCGCGGCCAAACTGCTGTTTGGCGTGCCGATGGTCGGCAGCCTTGCGCTGCTGTCGGTTGCCCTGATTCTGTTCATCGCGGCCAACCTGGCCGTGGGCTTTACGTTCTCCACACTGGCAAAGAACCAGTTGCAGGCGATGCAGATGGCGTTCTTCTTTTTTCTGCCGTCGATCTTGCTGTCAGGTTTCATGTTTCCGTTTCGCGGCATGCCGCAGTGGGCGCAATGGCTGGGTGAAGTGCTGCCGTTGACCCATTTCCTGCGCATTCTGCGGGGCATCCTGTTGAAGGGCAACACTGCGGCGGAGATCATGCCCAACGTCTGGCCGATTGCGTTGTTCCTGCTGGTCGTTGCGGTCGTGGCGTTGAACCGCTACCGCGAGACGCTGGATTGATGTGAAATATAACTTATTGAAATATATAGTCTTTTATGGGGAGGTGGCGTGACCTTGGCTGAATTTCCCTCCCCACCGCGTCGAGCGCGGATTGGGCTTGCGCTAGGGCGTGCATGTGCGCGGGTGCTGGCACTGCTGCTGGCGCTGACCGTCCATGTCTCGTGGGCGACGGGTGTTGCGCCATCAG
Organism: Burkholderiales bacterium; assembly: GCA_019746155.1. GTDB lineage: Bacteria > Pseudomonadota > Gammaproteobacteria > Burkholderiales > SG8-41 > CAKKQX01. The sequence continues at coordinate 5,600 of JAIESJ010000272.1, read as the reverse complement.
TGGGGGCGGCGATTGCTTCTGCGCATCCGCTCGCAACCGAGGCGGGCTATGAAATGTTCAGACGCGGCGGCAACGCCTTCGACGCCGCAGTCGCGATCGCGGCGGCGCTGGCCGTGGTCGAGCCTTATTCGTCGGGGCTGGGCGGCGGCGGTTTTTTTCTGTTGCATCGCGCGGCCGACGGCCGCCAGATCATGGTGGACGGGCGTGAAACCGCACCGGCCGGCGCCAGGCGCGAGCAATACTTCGAGCGCGACGGTAATCCGATCCCCGGCGCCTCGACCCAGGGTGGAAAATCGGTGGCGATTCCCGGCATGCCGGCTGCGCTGGCGCACCTCGCGCAGCGCTACGGCACGCTGCCGCTCGGGGAAGCGCTTGCGCCTGCGGTACGCTACGCGCGCGAAGGATTCGAAGTCGATCCGCGCTATGCGCGCATCGCCAGGCTGCGCGAGCGTTTCTTGCAGGGTGGGGTCAACACCGCGAAAGTTTTTCTCGACCGCGGCCGGGCGCCACCGTCCGGCCATGTGTTGCGTCAGCCTGAGCTTGCCGCAACCCTGGAACGCGTGGCACGCGAGGGCCGGAACGGTTTCTACGCCGGGCGTGTCGCACGCGCGCTGGTGGAGGCGGTGAACGCCGCGGGCGGGGTGTGGCGTCTTGCCGACCTCGAGCGTTACCAAATCGTCGAGCGCGGGCCGGTGAAGTTTACCTACCGCGGTGCCACCATCACCGCAGCGGCATTGCCTTCCGCCGGCGGCATCGCGCTCGCGCAAAGCCTCGGCATGCTCGAACAGTTCAGGCTGTCCGAGGGGAGCCAGCCCGCTACGGCGCATCTCATTATCGAAGCGTTGCGCCGCGCGTTCCAGGACCGCGCGCGGTATCTCGGCGACAGCGATTTCGTGCCGGTGCCGGTGGACAAGCTCGTCAGCAAGGATTATGCAAGGCAGCGCGCCGCGACCATTGACCCAGCCGCGGCGACCAAGAGCGGCGATCTCGAGGGGGACAGCCAGGCCCGCGCCGAAAGCGGCAATACCACGCATTTTTCGGTGATCGACGCGGCAGGCAACCGCGTCGCCGCGACGCTTTCCATCAACAGCCTGTTCGGCTCGGGTATCGTCGCCGGCGACACCGGCGTGCTGCTCAACAACGAGATGGACGATTTCACGCTGCGCCCCGACGTACCGGATTCGTACCGTCTGCGCGGCGGCGTCGCCAACGCGATCGCTCCCGGCAAGCGGCCGCTCTCCAGCATGACGCCGGCGTTCGTCGAGGACGGGAAGGGCGTGCTGATCCTCGGCGCGCCCGGCGGTTCGCGCATCGTGAGCCAGGTGCTGCTCGCGATACTCGAATATCTGCGCTCCCCGCAGGTTGACTTGCAGCGGCTGCTCGCCATGCCGCGCTATCACCATCAATACTGGCCCGACCGCGTCGAGATCGAGCCCGAAGGTTTCCCGCCGGAGTGGCGCGCGGCGATTGAAGCCAAAGGACATATGATTCAGGTCGTGAACCGCAAATGGGGCAACATGCAGGTGGTATTCAAATCGAAGCAGACCGGCGCGGCGCAGGCGGCCGGCGATCCGCGCGGCTCGGATGTCGCTTGGTACTAAAAATCATTAGCCACGGAGGTTTATTTTCAATACCCGCTTGACGGGTACATAGAGTTCACGGAAGAGAGCGATCCAAAAAGCATTTAGCCTTTCTCTGTGTCCTCTGTGATCTCTGTGGCCCCAATGCATTCTGCTGTATCATTGGCGCGGTTATGAAAACGACCTTTCTTGATTTTGAGCAGCCGATCGCCGAATTGGAGGCGAAGATCGAGGAACTGCGCTACGTGCAGGACGATTCGGCGCTCGACATTTCCGAAGAAATCTCGCGGCTGCAGAAAAAAAGCCAGGCGCTGACCAAGGAGATCTACGGCAAGCTCAATTCGTGGCAGATCGCGCAGGTGGCGCGCCACCCGCAGCGGCCGTATACGCTCGATTACCTCAACGGCATTTTCACCGGCTTCGAGGAATTGCACGGCGACCGTTCGTTCGCCGACGACCCGGCCATTGTCGGCGGGCTGGCGCGCTTTAACGGCGAGACCGTGATGGTGATCGGCCACCAGAAGGGGCGCGACACCAAGGAGAAGATTTTCCGCAATTTCGGCATGCCCAAGCCCGAGGGCTATCGCAAGGCGCTGCGGCTGATGAAGCTGGCCGAGAAATTCGGCATTCCGGTATTCACGTTCATCGACACGCCCGGGGCCTATCCCGGCGTGGGGGCGGAAGAGCGCGGCCAGTCGGAGGCGATCGGACGCAATCTCTACGTCATGGCCGAGCTCAAGGTACCCATTATCTGTACCGTGATCGGCGAGGGCGGCTCCGGCGGCGCGCTCGCCATCGCGGTAGGCGATGTATTGCTGATGTTGCAGTATTCCACCTACTCGGTGATTTCCCCCGAGGGCTGCGCGTCGATTCTGTGGAAAAGCGCCGATTACGCGCCCGAGGCGGCCGAGACGCTGGGCATCACCGCGACCCGGCTCAAGACCCTCGGGCTCGTCGACAAGATCGTCAACGAGCCCCTGGGCGGGGCGCACCGCGACCACAACGCCATGATGCAGAACCTCAGGAAAGCGCTGCAGGATACCTGGCGCCAGCTCAAGGCCAAGCCGGTCGAGGATCTGCTCGAGGCGCGGTTCGGTAAACTCATCGGTTATGGCAAGTTCAAGGAAGTCGGGACCAGGTAAACGCGTCTCGTCCGATCTTGTTTCCCGCGTGACCCGGAAACTGCAGGACGCCGTCAGAGCGGGCGACCGTCTGGTCGTCGGCTTGAGCGGTGGTGTCGACTCCGTCGTCCTGCTGGATGTCTTGCACCGTATCGCGAAGCGCCGGCGTTTCGATCTTGCCGCGCTTCACGTCAATCACCAGATCAGCCCCGATGCCGGCCGCTGGGCGGCGTTCTGCCGCACGGTCTGCCGTGCGCGCGGCATCCCGTTGCGCGTAGTCCGCGTGACGGTGAAGCACGGCGACAGCCTCGAAGCCGCGGCGCGCGCTGCACGTTACGACGCCTTCCGCTCGCAGCAAGCCGATTACATCGTGCTGGCGCACAACCAGGACGACCAAGCGGAAACATTGTTATTGCAGCTCCTGCGCGGCGCGGGCGTGAAGGGACTGGCGGCGATGCCGGTGCTGAGGAGGGATGACGGCGGAAGGATAAAAGAGAGGATGAAGGCGGAAGGCGGGGGGATGCGGGAAAAACCCTCAGCGGAATGCAGGCTCCATCTTTTCATATTGCGTCCGCTCCTCGATATCCCGCGCAGCGAAATCGAGCGTTATGCGCGGCAACGCAGACTCGACTGGATCGAAGACGAGAGCAACGTCGACACCTATTTCCTGCGCAATTTCCTGCGGCGTGATGTCCTGCCGCTCGTCGCCCGGCGTTTCCCTGCCTGCCGCGCGACACTCGCACGTTCAGCGAGCCATTTCGCCGAGACTTCGCAATTGCTCGACGAACTGGCCGCGCACGACGGCGCCGAATGTTTCCGCGAGGGCACGCTGCTGGTCGCCGGATTGCGCAGGCTGTCGCGTGCGCGCGCCAAGAATCTGCTGCGACATTTTCTGGCCGGTCACGGGGTGATCATGCCCAATGCCGAGCGGCTCGAGGAAGCGCTGCGGCAATCGTTGACGGCGCAAGACGATGCAACGGTGTGCATCGACCTTGGCGATCACGAATTGAGAAGATTCGCCGGCGCATTGCACGTTGTGGGCAAGGCAGCCGGCTCCGGCGCGAAATTTTCGCGGGCATGGCGCGGCGAGCGCGAACTGGCGTTGCCCGAACTCGATGGCGTGCTGACGCTGACGAAATGTCGCGGCTCCGGGATCAGCCTCGCCAGGCTTCAGGCGCAGCCGGTAACCGTCCGTGTGCGCCGCGGCGGCGAGCGTCTGCAACCGGATTGCCGGCGGCCGCGCCGCAGCCTGAAGAACCTGCTGCAGGAGTCGCGCATCCCGCCCTGGCGGCGCGACCGCCTGCCGCTGCTGTTCTGCGGCAACGAGCTGGTATGGGCCCCGGGGATAGGCGTTGCCTGCGAATTTCAGGCTGCGGCCGATGAGAGATCGGTGGTGCCCGATTGGAAGTCGCGATAGCTGATTCCGGGCATGGTCCGCTGACGTTGCCAATACCTGGCTGCTTTGTTAAGCTGGACAGGCTGCGTCCATAAGATGAACTGCGAAACGCGGTTGATCCGGGGTGGCCCGGTCTGGAAGTTATTCCGATATATTCCGATATCTACATCATGCAACGTGGAGGAACACTAACAATGAAGCTCACAAATACGCTGAAGCTGGCAATTGCCGCGGTGGCCGGCCTGGCGCTGGCCGGCGGCGCTCTGGCGCAGTCCAAGCCCAATCCCGATTGGCCGAAAACGCTGACGCTCGGCACCGCATCCGTTGGCGGCACCTACTTCGTTTACGGTCAGGTGTGGGCAAGCCTGGTCAACGAGAAAATCGGCACCAACATCAGCACCCAGCAGACTCAGGGTCCGAACCAGAACATCATCCTGACCGACTCGAGGCAGGTCGATTTCGGCATGACCACCATGGGTGTTGCGCTGCAGGCATGGGAAGGCAAGGGCGAATGGACCAAGGGCAAGAAATATCAAAACATCCGCGCCATGTTCCCGATGTACGATACGCCGTTTCACTTCATCGCGCTCGAGAAGTCGGGCATCAAGGCGGTCAAGGATCTTGCCGGCAAGAAGGTCGGCGTCGGACCTCGCGCCGGCACCTGCGGCACTTATTTCCCGCTGATGTTCAAGGCGCTCGGGATTGACACCACGATCCGCAACGGCCAGGCCTCGGACATGGCTTCCAACCTGCAGGATGGCCTGATTGACGCTTTCCCGTTCTGCGCCGGCGTGCCGATCGCCGCCTACTCGGAACTCGAAACCACCAACAAGGTGCGCTTCTTCACGTTTACGGACGACGAGATCAAGAAAATCAAGGCCGCGCTGCCGGAACTGTCCGACTCCCTCATTCCCAAGGGCACTTACAAGCAGCAGACGGAAGACCACAAGACCGTCGGCCTTTTCAACTTTGCCATTGCCAACAAGGATGTTCCGGCGGACCTGGTATACGCGGTCACCAAGGCGGTGCTGGAGAATAACGCTCAACTGGTCAAGGGCCATGCTGCCGCCAAGGAGACACTCACCGAGAACTGGAACCGTAACGGCTTCCTGCCGTTTCATCCCGGTGCGATTCGCTACTTCAAGGAAAAGGGCATCAATATCCCGAAGAACCTGATTCCCCCCGAGTATAAGGGCTGATCCGGCGGCGACCAGAACCGCACTGTGCGCGCGAGCTCAGTGCGGTTTTGTTTTGTCCGGAGGAGACAAGCGTGAGTATGCCAGCGATAGAAAAAGTCACGGTAGAAGAAGTCATCAAGCCGCCGATGGCGGACGAAGAGTTCAGCGGCAACAAGCGGCTGCTGCGGCGCTGGGAGGCGGTTTTCCTGGCAGTGTTGTGTATCGGCTTTACCGTCTTCCACCTCTATGTTCTCAACGTCTACTCGCTCGAACCACTGCTGTTCCGCGCCATCCACGTCGGCTGGGGCGGCGCGCTCGGCTTCAT